>CAYGQN010000103.1:0-11271 GCA_964351795.1 uncultured Gammaproteobacteria bacterium | reverse complement strand
GCGCTGGGTCCACTTCCGTAGGAGCGGCTTCAGCCGCGATAGCGCCGGTTCGGGCTCTGCGGCTTCGCTCTGGTTGCCGTTGTTGCTGGCGGGTGTCGCGATGTTGGCTTCGTTCGGTTGCCGTTGTTGCTGGTGGGTGTCGCGATGGCCCCGCCCCGCCTTCGCCCTGGCCGCTGACGTGCACCGCCCACGTGCGCTCTGGCATCATGAGCGCCCTTCCGGTTACCGGCCCCATCATGGTTCAGTCGTTCGTATTCATCATTGCCGGGCTCGCGCTGCTGGGCGCGGGTGCCGATCGGTTTGTGCTCGGCGCCTCGGTCACCGCGCGTCGCCTCGGTGTGCCGCCATTGCTGATCGGCCTGACGGTGGTGGCGCTGGGCACGTCGGCGCCAGAGATGCTGGTTTCGGGCACGGCCGCCTGGCGAGGTGCCCCGGCGCTGGCGGTGGGTAATGTGCTGGGCTCCAACATCGCCAACGTGGGCCTGGTCATCGGCGCCACCGCGCTTATCATTCCACTGGCGATCAATTCGGGCACGCTGCGCCGCGAGTACCCGGTGATGATGGCCGGCATCGTGCTGGCCGGTGTCCTGATGGCAGATGGCCATCTCGGCCGCGGCGATGGCCTGGTGCTCGCCATCGCCATGGTGGCCTCGCTGGCGCTGCTCGGCTGGCTTGGCCTGCGCGCCCGCCCCGGTGATCGCCTGAGCCTGGAATACGAGGTCGAGACCCGCGCCGATCTGCCGATTCCCCGGGCCCTGCTGTGGCTGGCACTGGGCCTGGCCGCGCTGCTCGGGGGCTCGCACATGCTGGTCGACGGGGCGGTCGCCATTGCGCGCATGCTGGGCGTGACCGAACTGGTCATCGGCCTGACCATCGTTGCGGTCGGCACCAGCCTGCCGGAGCTGGCTGCATCGCTTGCCGGCGCGCTCAAGAACGAGCATGAAATTGCGATTGGCAATGTGATCGGGTCCAATATGTTCAATGTGCTCGGCGTGCTCTGCCTTCCCGGCCTGATCCGGCCCGCCGCGCTCGAGGGGACTGTGATGGTGCGCGACTATCCGCTGATGCTGGCGCTTTCGGCCGGCCTGTTCCTGATGGCATACGGCCTGCGCGGGCCCGGGCACATCGCCCGCTGGCAGGGCCTTGTCCTGCTCGGCGTGTTCTGCGCCTACCAGTACACCCTGTTCCTTGAAGCCGCGCCCCGTGGCTGAATCCCCGCAGCTGCTGGCCGCCGACATCCAGCACGAGCGCATCATCGCCCTGGCACGGGCCGTTCTCGACACCGAGGCCAACGCCGTGCGGGCGCTTGTCGCGCGCATCGATGCCCGCTTCGTCACCGCCGCCGGGCTGCTGCTCGCCTGCAGCGGGCGCGTCGTGGTGCTGGGCATGGGTAAGTCCGGTCATGTCGGCAGCAAGGTCGCCGCCACGCTCGCGAGCACGGGGACGCCGGCGTTCTTCGTGCATCCCGGCGAGGCCAGCCACGGTGACATGGGCATGATCACCGCTCGCGACGTGGTCCTGGCGCTGTCCAATTCCGGTGAAACCGATGAACTGGTCGTCCTGCTCCCGCTCATCAAGCGCCTGGGCGTGCCGCTGATCACCCTCACCGGCAACCCGGCTTCGGTGCTGGCGCGGGCCGCGACGGTGAATATCGATGTGAGCGTCAGCAAGGAGGCCTGCCCGCTTGGCCTGGCGCCCACGGCCAGTACCACGGCGGCGCTGGCCATGGGCGATGCGCTGGCCGTGGCGCTGCTGGAAGCGCGCGGATTCGACGCCGATGACTTCGCCCGCTCGCACCCCGGCGGCGCCCTTGGCCGGCGCCTGCTGCTGCGCCTGCAGGACATGCTGCACACCGGCGCGGACATGCCGGTGGTCACGCCGGCCACCCCGCTCAGCGCGGCGCTGGTGGAGATGACGCGCTCCGGCCTCGGCATGACGGTCATCTGCGACGAGCGCCGCCAGGTCCTGGGCGTGTTCACCGACGGCGATCTGCGCCGCGCGCTGGACCGCGGTGTGGATGTCAGGGCGGTGTCCATGGCCGAGGTGATGACCTCGCGCTGTCGCACCGCCGGCCCTGACATGCTGGCCGCCGAAGCCCTGCGCATGATGCAGGAGTTCCGCATCAACGCCCTGCCGGTCACCGCGGCCGACGGCGAGCTCATCGGCGTGATCAACATGCACGACATGCTGCGCGCCGGCGTGCTCTGACGGAGCAGCCGCTTGCCCGCCAACGTGGAATTCCGGCCGTTGTCCGCGGCCGCCTACCGGGCGCGCTGCGCCGGCATCCGCCTGGCGCTGTTCGATGTCGATGGCGTGATGACCGACGGGCGGCTGTGGCTTGGCCCCCGCGGCGAGGAGCTCAAGGTCTTCCACAGCCGTGATGGCCAGGGCCTGGCCCTGCTGCGCCAGGCCGGCATCGCTTTCGGCGTGGTGTCCGGCCGCAGTTCCCCGGCCGTGGCCGAGCGCCTCGACGCCCTGGGCGCGGCCTGGGTGGTGCAGGGTTGCCAGGACAAGCGCGCCGCGGTGCAGGCCATCCAGGCCAACGCCGGCGTGAGCGCGGCCCAGACAGCCTTTCTCGCCGATGACTGGCCGGATATCCCGGCCTTGCTGAGCGTCGGCCTGGCGGTGGCGGTGGCCGATGCCGACCCGGGCATACTCGGCTGCTGCCACTGGCGCACCCGCACGGCCGGCGGGCTGGGTGCGGTGCGGGAGCTGTGCGAGGACCTCCTCGATGCCCGGGGCGCGCTTGCGCCACTGCACCGGGCCCTGCTGGGCGGGCCGGACGCCTCATGAGCCCGGTCCGGCGGCGCCGGCTGGCCGGACGGGCAGCCGGTGCATCCCCGGCGAGGCCGCCGCGATGACCCGCCTGGCCACCATCGCCCTGCTGCTGCTGATGGCGGCCGGCAGCGCCTGGCTGCTGGACCGCCTGGATACCGGTTCGGGCGGGCGTGTTGTTGTCGAACGCCACGACCCGGACTGGTACATGCGCGACTTCACCCAGCACACCATGGGCGTGGACGGCGAAATCGTCAGGAAACTGACAGCCGATTCCATGGTCCACTATCCGGACGATGACAGCACCGAACTGGTTCGCCCACGGCTGGAGCTTTACAATAGCGGGCCCCGGCCGTGGCATGTGATCGCCGAGCGCGGCTGGGTCAGCGGCGGCAACGAGGTGATTCTCCTTTACGGAGAGGTGGAAATATGGCGGCTGCAGGACGACGGCGAGCGCGAGGTGGAGGTCCTCACCACCGATTTGCGGATCCTGCCCGACGAGCAGTACGCCGAAACCGACAATGCCGCTACCATCCGTACCCGCACCACCACCACGCGGGCCGTGGGGATGCGGGCCAGCTTCGGCATCAGCCGCCTGGAACTCCTGCAACGTGTATTCAGCCGTTATGAACCTGACAAAGATTCCTGAGCTGCTGCTCGCCCTGCTACTGCTCGCGCCGGCGCCCGCCTTCGCCCTGGCCACTGATCGCGACCAGCCCATCGAGATCGAGGCCGATTTTGCCGAGCTGGACGACGAAAAGGGCGTCACGGTCTATCGCGGCAATGTGATCGTCGTGCAGGGCAGCCTGCGCCTGTCCGGCGACAAGCTCATCGTCAACTTCAGCGACGAGCAGGAACTGGAGAACGCGTTCCTGGAAGGCCAGCCGGCGCGCTTCAAGCAGCGCCCGGACAACAAGGACGTCGATACCGAGGGCGAGGCCCTGCAGATCGAGTACCACCAGCAGGAAGCGCTGCTGTACCTCATCGAGAACGCCAAGCTGAACCAGGGCCAGAAGCTGCTCACCGGCCACCGCATCACCTACGACACCGAGCGCAGCATTCTCACCGCCCGCAAGGCCCGGGAAACCGAGGCACCCAGCCCCGGCGCCGGCGACAGCCCGACCCGCCAGCGGATCCGCATCATCATTCCGCCCAAGAAGAAAGACGAGACCGAGTGAAGCCAGCCCAAACGGCCGGTTCCCCGGCTGCCCGCCCGCGCCGACGGAGTCGGTGGTCATGAGTGTGCTGTCGGTCAGCCACCTGGCCAAGCGCTACCGCTCGCGACAGGTTGTGCACGACGTGAGCCTCATCGTCCACAGCGGCGAGGTCATCGGCCTGCTCGGGCCGAACGGCGCCGGCAAGACCACCAGCTTCCGCATGATCGTGGGCCTGGTGCCCTGCGACGCCGGCAGCATCATGCTCGACCAGTTCGATCTCACGCCCCTGGCCATGGACGAGCGCGCCCGCCGCGGCATCGGCTACCTGCCCCAGGAGGCCTCGGTGTTCCGCAAGCTCACCGTGGCCGAGAACATTACCGCCGTGCTCGAGGTCATGCCGCAGCTCAATGCCCGCAAGCGCGAGGAGCGCCTGGATATGCTGCTGCGGGAATTCCACATCACCCACATCCGCGACAGCCTGGGTGCCAGCCTGTCGGGCGGCGAGCGGCGCCGGGTGGAGATTGCCCGCGCGCTGGCCACCGAGCCGCGCTTCATCCTGCTGGACGAGCCCTTCGCCGGGGTCGACCCCATTTCGGTGCTGGATATCCAGCGCATCGTCAAGCAGCTGCGCGAGCTCGGCATCGGCGTGCTGATCACCGACCACAACGTGCGCGAGACGCTGGGGATCTGCGACCGCGCCTACATTGTCAGCAGTGGCAAACTCATTTCCGAGGGCGAGCCCGACGCGATCCTGGCCGACCCGCAGGTACGTGACGTGTATCTGGGCGCGGAATTCCGACTGTAATCAGCAGCCGCCGGCAACTGGCGGTTTTTCAACGTATTTAACGTTTTGGCCCGATTTTTGCGTTACACTCCACCAACGTCGTATGCTTGACGCTCCAGGGCATACGCCACACAAGAACAATCCGTCCGGCAGTCCAGGTCCGGTACCGGGGAAGCAGCATTGTCTTCACTGAAACAGGGTTTACAGCTCAAGCTCGGCCAGCAGCTGACGATGACGCCGCAGCTGCAGCAGGCGATCCGTCTGCTGCAGTTGTCCACGCTCGAGCTGAACATGGAGGTACAGGACGCCCTGGAGTCCAACATGATGCTGGAGGTGGCCGAGGACAGCGACGATTTCGATGCCGCGGCCTACGGCGGCGGTGATGAGCCGAGCGCGCCGGAACGCGTCGCCGCCGGCACCGAGGTGGCCGAGCTGTCCGGCGACGACATGAGCGCCTCCAGCGCCGATCCCATCCCCGACGACATTCCGGTGGATACCGCCTGGGACGACGTCTACGACGCCACGCCGGTCTCCAGCGTGCTGCCGAGTGCCGGGGCCAGCGCCTTCGACATGAACAGCCAGCAGGCCGCCGAGGGCGGTCTGCACGAGCACCTGCTGTGGCAGCTCAACCTCACCCCCATGAGCGAGCCGGAGCGGGTCATCGCCATTGCCATCGTCGACGCCATCGACGGCGACGGTTTCCTGCGCACACCGCTGGAGGAGATCACCGGCGGGCTGGCCGACGAGAATGGCAGCCCCGCGGATCTCGACCAGGCGCGCGCCGTCCTGGCCATCATCCAGTCGCTGGACCCGGCCGGCGTCGCCGCCCGCGATCTCCGCGAGTGCCTGCTGCTGCAACTGGACCAGTTCGACCCGCAGACCCGCTGGCTGGCCGAGGCCCGCCAGTTGGTGGCCAGCCACCTGGAGCTGCTGGGCGCCCGCGATTTCAACCAGCTGATGCGCCGCACCCGCCTGGCGCAGGAAGACCTGCAGCAGGTGCTGCGCCTGATCCAGTCGCTCAATCCGCGCCCCGGTGCCCACCTGGAGCCCTCCGAGGCCGAGTACGTGGTGCCGGACGTATATGTGCGCAAAGCGAACGGGCAGTGGGTGGTGGAACTCAACCAGGACACCATCCCGCAGCTGCGTGTGAACCAGACCTACGCCGACATGATCCGCCGCGCCGACAACAGCGCCGACAACAACTCGCTGAAGTCGCACCTGCAGGAGGCCCGCTGGCTCATCAAGAGCCTGCAGAGCCGCAGCGAGACCCTGCTGCGTGTTGCCACCGCCATCGTCGAGCGCCAGAAGGGCTTTCTCGAGCACGGCGAGGAGGCGATGAAACCGCTGGTGCTGCACGACATCGCCGATGAACTCGGCATGCATGAATCCACCATTTCGCGCGTAACCACGCGCAAATACATGCACACCCCGCGTGGCATCTACGAGCTGAAGTTCTTCTTCTCCAGCCACGTCAGCACCACGCTCGGTGGCGAGGCCTCCTCCACCGCCATCCGCGCCGTCATCAAGAAGCTCATCGCTGCCGAGAACGCGGCCAAGCCCCTCAGCGACAGCAAGCTCGCCGCAATGCTGAAGGACCAGGGCATCAACGTGGCCAGGCGCACGGTGGCCAAGTACCGCGAAGCCATGCACATCCCCCCTTCCAACGAGCGCAAGCGCCTGGTGTGACGCCTGCCGCGAGGTAGGCAGGGCCGGGCGCGAAGCTTACAATCAGAGAAGGTCGAGACGAACGACGCAGCTACAAGGCGCCGCCCGAACCCCGCAGGCGTGCCACTCGGCCGGCACGCGGCCAGAAAAAGGGAGCCTTTCAATGCAACCGAACATCAGTGGACACCATTGCGATCTCACCCCGGCCCTCAGGGATTACGTCAATAACAAGTTCACCCGCCTTGAGCGCCACTTCGAGCATGTCACCGACTCCCACGTGGTGCTCACCGTGGAAAGGCAGCGCCAGAAGGCCGAGGCCACGCTGTTTCTTGCCGGGGCCCGCATCTACGCCGAGTCCGAACACGAGGACATGTACGCCGCCATCGACCTCATGGTGGACAAACTCGACTCCCAGGTGCGCAAGCACAAGGAAAAACTCACCGATCATCATCGTTCCGAAGGTGGCCTGAAGGCGCAGCGCGACCCCGGTTGAAACCACGGTAACCTCATGCAGATTGGGCAGATACTCGCCCCGGAGCGGGTGCGCATCGACGCACCTGCCACCAGCAAGAAAAGCGTACTGGAGGCCCTCGCCGGCCTCATCGCCGGCGACGAACCCGACGTCACCCAGGCACAGGTATTCGACAGCTTCATCGCGCGCGAGCGCCTTGGCAGCACCGGCCTGGGGCACGGTGTCGCCATCCCGCATTGCCGGGTGGATAACGCCACCGAGGCCAGGGCCGCGATTATCCGTACCGATCAGCCCGTGGACTTCGATGCCATCGACGGCCAGCCCGCCGACCTGTTCTTCGCCCTGGCGGTGCCGGCGGAATCCACCCAGGAGCACCTGGACATCCTGGCCACCCTGGCCGGGATGTTCAGCGACCGCTCGCTGGTCGCGCAATTACGCGATGTCGACTCCGCGCAGGGGCTGTTCCGCCTGGTGACGGACTGGACCGACGCCGCCTGAGTCGATGCGCAGCATCACCGTCGAGGCGCTCGTCAATCGCATGGCCGACCGCCTCGGCCTCGCCTGGATTGCCGGGCGTGCCGGCGCTGGCCGGGAAATCGCCTGGGAAGGCGCCGGCCGTCGCGGCGATGCCAGCCGCGCCGGCTCGGACATGTCCGACGGCAGCGCGCCGCTGCCGGTCAAATCCCTGGTCGGTCATCTCAACCTCATTCACCCCAACCAGCTGCAGGTCGTGGGGCGCTCGGAGCTTGCCTACCTGGCCAGCCTGAGCGAGCTGTCGCGGCACGAGTTCGTCGAAAACCTCCTGGAGCAGAACCCGGGTGCGGTGTTCATCGCCGACGGCGAGCAGCCCGAGGGCCATCTCGCCGCGCGCTGCGAGCGCCGCTCGGTGCCCTTGCTGGGAAGCGGCGCCGCCAGCGAGAAACTCGTCGACGATCTGCACTACTACCTTGGCAACCTGCTCGCCAAGGCCGTGACCCTGCACGGCGTATACCTGGAGGTGAGCGCCATCGGCGTGCTGCTGACCGGGCCGCCGGGCGTGGGCAAGAGCGAGCTGGCACTGGAACTCATCACCCGCGGCCACCGCCTGGTGGCCGATGATGCGACCCAGTTCGCGCGCATCGCCCCGGACATCATCGACGGCACCTGCCCGCCGGCGCTGGCGGATTTCCTGGAAGTGCGTGGTATCGGCATCATCAACATCCGCCAGCTGTTCGGCGACGGTGCGCTCAAGGCCAACAAGTACCTGCGCCTCATCATCAACCTGCAACCGCTGGACCCGACGACGGCGCCGCCACTGGAACGCCTGCGCGGCAGTTACCACACGCGCAACGTGCTGGACATGGAAATCCCCGAGATCACGCTGCCGGTGGCGCCTGGGCGCAACCTGGCCGTGCTGGTGGAGTGTGCCGCGCGCAATCACATCCTGCGCATGAACGGCTACAATTCCAGTGACGATTTCGCTGCCCGGCAGGCCAGCCTGCTGGAAGGGACGCACGGCGAATGAAAGACGACAGCAAGCGTTTCGTAATCGTCTCCGGCCTGTCCGGTGCCGGCAAGACCGTGGTGCTGCGGGCCCTGGAAGACCAGGGCTTTTATTGCATCGACAACCTGCCCATCGGTTTCCTGAGCAATTTCGCGCGGCTGGCAGCCGACAGCCCGCTGCCCTCCTACGATCGTGTTGCCGTGGGCGTGGACGCCCGCAACCCCGTGGCCGAGTTGTCCGGCTTCCCGGGCGTGCTGGCGGCCATCGAGGCAGACGGCCTGTTCCCGGAATTGCTGTTCGTTGAAGCCGATGACGACGTCATCATCAAGCGCTTCAGCGAAACCCGTCGCCCGCACCCGCTGTCCTCGGGCCAGCGCTCGCTGAGCGAGGCGATCCACCATGAGCGCGACATCATGGAGCCGATTGCCGAGCACGCCGACCTGCGTATCGACACCACCCGCATGCACATCCACGATCTGCGCGATTTCGTCGGCCAGGCCGTCGCCCAGCGCCCGGCCGGCTCACTGGCGCTGCAGTTCGTGTCCTTCGGCTTCAAGAACGGCGTGCCGCGCGATGCCGATTTCGTGTTCGACGCGCGTTGCCTGCCCAACCCCTACTGGAAGGAAGATCTGCGCCCGCTCACCGGCCGGGACGAGCCGGTGCGCCGCTACCTTGGCGATGCCGACTCGGTGAACGAGTTCATTGCCGACATCCGGGTGTTGCTGGAACGCTGGGTGCCGCGGTTCGACGCCGATGATCGCGCCTACCTCACCGTGGCCGTGGGCTGCACCGGTGGCCGGCATCGCAGTGTGTACGTCACCGAGGCCCTGGCGGCGCACTTCCGCCCGGCGTGGGCGACCACCACCATCACCCATCGCGACCTCGGCTGAAGCGGGCCAGTGCAAAGGAGGGCCTCGTGCGACAGACAGTGACCATCATCAACAAGCTCGGCCTGCACGCCCGGGCCGCGGCGCGGCTGGTGCAGACCGCCGGCGGTTTCTCCTCGCAGATCCTGCTGCTGCGCGATGGCCGCGAGGTCAATGCCAAGAGCATCATGGGCGTGATGATGCTGGCGGCCGGCAAGGGCACGGAGCTGGAGGTGGACGTCAGCGGCGAGGATGAAGCCGAAGCCATGGCAGCCATCACCGGGCTTATCGAGAACCGTTTCGGCGAGCCCGAATGAGCTTCACCATTCACGGCGTCGGGGTGTCGCGCGGCATAGCCATCGGCCACGTGCACATCATCGAGCGCGACCAGGTGGAAATCTCCGAGTACCCGGTGGCCGATGATCTCATCGACCCGGAAATCGAGCGTTTCCAGCGTGCCGTCACCCTGGCCCGGCAGCAGCTTCGCGCCGTGCGCGCGCGCATCCCCAAGGCCACCGCGCACGATATCGCCGCCTTCATCGACACCCACCTGCTGATGCTGGAGGACTCGGCCCTGACCCAGGAGCCGGTGCGACTCATCCGCCAGACCCGCCGCAATGCCGAGTGGGCGCTGAAGCTGCAGCGCGATGCGCTGGTCGCGGTATTCGACGAGATGGAAGACCCCTACCTGCGTACCCGCAAGGACGATGTGGACCACGTGGTGAACCGCATCCAGCGCATCCTCCTCAACCAGCGCCCGATGCAGCACGAGCAGCCCGACGGCCGACTGCGCGGCTACATCATCATCGCCGATGACCTCAGCCCGGCCGACACGGTGCTGATGGAGCATCACGGGGTGGCGGCCTTTGCCACCGAGTACGGCGGGCCAACCTCGCACACCGCCATCCTGGCGCGCAGCCTGGAAATCCCCGGCATCGTCGGCCTGCACCACGCACGCCGCTACGTGCGCCAGGACGACCTGGTGATCGTCGACGGCAGCGCCGGGGTGCTCGTGGTGGACCCGGACGAGCGCACCCTGGAGTACTACCGCGAGCAGCGCCGCAGCGAGATTGCCTGGATAGCGTCCCTGGACGACCTGCGCGACGCCCCCTCGCGCACCATCGACGGCAGCCCCATCACCCTGTGTGCCAACGTGGAGCTCAGCAGCGACATCGACGCAGCTCGGCGCGTGGGCGCCGCCGGCGTGGGCCTGTATCGCACCGAGTACCTGTACATGAACCGCAGCGACATGCCCGGTGAGCAGGAGCAATTCGAACGCTACCGCGACGTGGTGGCCACCTTCGACGGCGCGCCGGTCACCATTCGCACCGCCGACCTCGGCGCCGACAAGCAGGTGGACGGTGGTCGCCGCGATGGCCCGCTCACCGCCAACCCGGCACTCGGTCTGCGCGGCGTGCGCCTGTGGTTACGCGAGCCGGGCCTGTTCCGCGACCAGCTGCGGGCCATCTACCGGGCCTCGGCCTTCGGCTCGGTGCGGGTGATGATCCCGATGCTGTCCAACCTCTCCGAGACCCGGCAGGTGCTGGATCTCATCGCCCGGGTCCGCGCGGAGCTGGAAGCCGAGGGCGTGGATTTCAACCCGGAAGTACCCATTGGCGGCATGATCGAGGTGCCGGCAGCGGCGGTGTGCGCGGACTTCTTCGCCCGGCACCTGGACTTTCTTTCCATCGGCACCAATGACCTCATCCAGTACGCCGTGGCCATCGACCGCGTCAACGAGGAGGTCAACTACCTCTACGATCCGCTCAACCCGGGTGTGCTGCGACTGATCCGCACCACCATCGAGGCGGGCGAGCGCAATTCCATCCCCGTTTCCATGTGCGGGGAGATGGCCGGCGAACCGAAGTTCGTGGCGCTGCTGCTCGCGCTTGGCCTGCGGGAGTTCTCCGTGCATCCCGCCATCCTGCTGGAGATCAAGCGCATCATCGCGGCCAGTGATCGCCGCCGCCTCACGGCGCTGGCCGACCGCCTGCTGGTATGCGAGACAGGCGCCGAGGTCATGGCCATCATCGACAGCGAGTCACCGCTGCCACTGCACTGAGCAGCAT
>CAYGQN010000102.1:1823-11301 GCA_964351795.1 uncultured Gammaproteobacteria bacterium | reverse complement strand
GGTTCGCGGCGCGACGTGGGAGGAATTCGACCTTGAAGGCAAGACATGGACGATTCCGGCCGAGCGCATGAAGGCTCGAAAGGAACACCGCGTACCGCTGTCAGATCGGGCCGTGGAGCTTCTAGAGGCTGCCCCGCGCATGGCCGGATCACCGTTCGTGTTCCCGGCGCCACGCGGCGGCAAGCTAAGCGATATGAGCCTAACGGCCGTCATGCGGCGCATGGACGTTGACGCGGTACCGCATGGTTTCCGTTCGACCTTCCGGGACTGGTGCAGCGAGCGTACCGCCTACCCGCATGAGGTGGCCGAGGCAGCATTAGCGCACGTCATTCCGAGCGCCGTAGAAAGGGCTTATCGTCGCGGTGACCTGTTCGAAAAGCGGCGAAAGATGATGGCGGAATGGGCGCGGTTCTGCGTATCGCCGCCGGCCGGCGAAGTAACCCCTATTCGCAAGGTTATCCGCTGAGGCGCTTGCATGAGCAGAGCGCCCCACAGGAACCGACGCAAGGCCCAGACGCGGGAGATTGACGCTGCATTTCTCTTGGAGGCCGCCGAGCGCCTGGCGCTCAGCCAGTACACCGGGATACCAGCTGAGTCATGGACCGATGAAGTCGCTGATGCCTTCTTGGGCGATGCACAGGGCGTTATCGAGTGGATGACCCGAGAAACCGACAGACTTCACACCGCCGCTAACGAAGGGCGACGGCATTTCGGCCCGACGAGCCGTGCGTTGAATGGCGCCGCCGGTACATTAGAGAAAGCCCTGGCCGATCCACAAGGGTTCGACGTTGAACGCCTGCAGTCCGCCCTAGACACCATACGCGACTACACAGAGCACGTTCGGGTTGAAATGTTCGCGATCAAAAAGCTGAAGCATCAGAGGGGCCGTCCGCGGAAGGATGATAGTGAAGAGGCCCGACGATCCGCCTTCATAAAGCGGATCAGGCGCGCCGCCGGCATCAAAAAATAGGGCAATGCATCCGCGATTTTCCTGGGTTGAGATAGTGCAGTAGACCCTTATGGTTGCCTCTGCGACTGCGCATGTCGTGCAGTTTCACGGAGGTGCATCATGAAGAACGGTTTCCCGCAGCCGCACCAGTACGGGCCCGGCGTAACCAGATGGTCTCTGTCGGATATCGTGGCCTACGAGGCGCGCGTTACCGGTAGACCGACACCGGAGATCCCGCCGGAGAGCGATCAACTCTTACGCGATATCGATGTTGCCCGACGCTTCGGCGTCTCGCGGGTGACGCCGTGGCGCTGGGCCCGCGGACGATGACGACAATGGACCATCCACTGGTCGATCAGCCACGGCCCGCCGCGCGGCGGGAGCGCGCGCAGTGAGCCCCGCCAAGGCAAGCCCAGCAACGGCCGACCACACCTGGACCGGTTCGCCGGTGGCGGCACTCTGGATGCGGCCGGCGGAATGACAGACCCTCGCCGACAACAGCGCGACGCTATCTCCTGGGAGGTCCGCCTAGACCGCACCGAAGCCGGCAGGCTGAAGCCGACGCTGAACAACGCGTACCTGGTGCTGTCGCACGACGATGCCATGCGCCGGACGGTGCGCCTGAATGAGTTCTCGCTTAACGTCGAGCGGCACAGTGTGCCCTGGCGGCGGGACCAGGCGCTGTGGTCTGACGATGACGACAACCGTCTGCGGTGTTACCTCGCGGAGCGGCATCGCGTGGACTTCGCGCAGGACACCGTCCAGAAGGCGGTGTCGCTGATTGCGCACGACAATGCCTACCACCCGGTGCGCTGGGCTGACCAGCTCGACCATGACTACCACGCCGGCCAGCGGGCCTATCTCGATTTTGAACGGAATCACCTGGCCGCATGACAGATCCTCGACGCGAAAAGCGCAACGCTATCTCGTGGGAGCTGCGCCTGTCCAAGACGGATCGCGGAATAGTCAAGCCGACCGTCCACAACGCTGCATTGCACCTCGAGCACTTGCCCGACCTGCGCGGGCTTTTCGCGTTGAACGAGCTGACGGCGCGGATCGAGTATCGGCATCAGGCGCCCTGGCCCACCACCCGAACCGAGATCGGCGAGAACGACATCACGCGAGCGCGCAGCTATCTGTCCGAGGTGGCGCGCGTCGATTACACGGCCGACACCCTCCTGGCCGCGGTGGCGGTAGTCGCCGAGGATGCACGGTTCCACCCTGTGCGGGACTATCTCGAATCGCTGACGTTCGATCCCGAGCACGCGGTGCTCGACGGATGGCTGACCACGTTCTGCGGGGCGCGGGCTGACAACGCGAAGATGCAGGCGTATCTGCGGCGCGTCGGTCCCCTGTTCGCCATTGGCGCCGTCGCGCGAATCTTCGAGCCCGGATGCAAGGTAGACCATTTGCCGATCTTCGAGGGAAGGCAGGGGCTTGGCAAGAGCCGCATGCTCGCGACGCTCGGCGGCGAGTGGTTCAGTGACACGCCGTTCGTGATGGGTGACAAGGATGCCTACCAGGCGCTGCAGGGCGTGTGGATTTACGAGATGGCCGAGCTCGATAGCCTCAATAAAGCCGAAGCGACAAAAGTCAAGGCATTCATCGCTGCGCAGGTAGACCGCTATCGCCCGTCCTACGGGCGCACCGTCGAGGCCTTCCCGCGACAATGCGTGTTTGCGGGCACGACGAATCAACACGAGTACCTCAAGGATAGCTCAGGCCATCGACGCTTCTGGCCTGTCCTGTGCGAGAAGATCGACCAGCGAGGGATTGAAGAATACCGCGATGCGTTCTGGGCCGAGGCGGTGCATCGATATCGGGCCGGCGAGCCCTGGTGGCCGGCGGCGGCGGAGCATGCACTGTTCGACAGGGTGCAGCGCAGTCGCGAGATAGACGACCCGTTCGTTTACTACATCAGGCCTTACCTCGTGGCGCGAAAGAATCACGGCGCGACGCAGGTCACCACCCGCGAGATCATCGACGAGTGTCTCGAGATCGACGGCGGCAAGCTGGACATGTTCGCCACGAACACGCGCATCGGCCGGATCATGGCCTCACTCGGCCTGCAGAAGCGCAGGCGCACGACACGCAAGGCCCGCAGCACCCTGGGCGAGCATTACTACGATTTGGACGCCTGGGAGCCGGGCGAGCATGACGACGACGACGCAGAGGCGGCACGCGATGCGTGAGTGTGGGCAGGTGTGGGACAGTCCCACGGTCGGCGCCCTATCCCACGGCGATAGCCGAAGCGGTGCGCGGGTTTCCGGTGCCGGTGGGATAGTGGGCAAGGCCCCCTGTGCCGCGCATGGGCGCACACGCGCGCACGCCCGGGCGCGCTCTATCCCACCTATCCCATTACCCCACAGTGATCAGTACACCTCACCAATCCTCTCGACTTGCGCAGAAACAGCCGAATATCGGCATGAATCGAGCCTACACCACTATGCCCATGCAAAAACCTGGAACCTGCACGCCAAAGACCGCCCCCCTAGTGCAATTTTTCTGTGCGCAAGTTTCTACCCCCCCGGGGTTGTTGGCGGGTCGGTCGCTGATGTTGAACACCTGGCCGAGGTGGTGAGCTGATGGGCACCCGCGGCCCGAAGCCGAAGCCGGCCAGGCTGCACCTGCTGCGCGGCAACCCGGGCAAGCGCCCGCTGCGCCTGGGCGAGTTCACGCCGGCCGCCGCCATCCCGAAATGCCCGGCGCACCTGCGCGGGGAGGCCCGCCGCGAGTGGAAGCGCATCACCGAGGAGCTGCACCGCTACGGAATCATCAGCGAGTTGGATCGCGGCATCGTTGCGATGGCCTGCGCCCTGTGGGCCCGGCACGTCGAGGCCGAGCGTGCGCTGGAGCAGGCGAAAGACAACACCGCGCCCGGCGAGCACCTGGTGGTGCGTGCGGCCAACGGCTACCCGAGCCCCGCGCCGCTGGTCGCCGTATCGAACCGTTCCATCGAGCAGTACAAGTCACTCTGCGCGGAGCTGGGCTGCACGCCGGCCAGCCGCTCGCGCGTCACGCCGGGCGAGGCGCAACCCTCACTGCCTGGCATGGAACCGCCGACCGAAACCGGCGGATGGGAGGACATATGACCGACGACGCGACGCCAGGCTTGCGCCAGGCGGGTGAACAACTGGCCCGGGCCATCACCGAGGGCGCGGGCCGTGAGACCTTCGCCGAGATCATCCAGGTGGGCGCCGGACTCGAGGTCGGCCGCATGCTCGAGGCCGATCCGGCGCTGGCCGCCGATGAGCGCCGCTTGTTCGCGGCGCACCGCCTGGCGCAGGCGCAGCTGATGCGGGCTGCCGTCGAGCACCTGGCGGAGGGCTGCCCGGTCATGGCTGCCGATGGACTCACGGCCGATGCCGTGAGGGCCTGGGATGCCGAGGCCGAGCTGGCCCGCGCCGGGCTGCGGCGCAAGCAGTTTCACCCGCACATTGTCGGCGGTCGCGACGACCAGGTGCCGGCCGCTGACTCGGAGGACGGATCATGATCGAGCCGCAAGAGCTGTCCGGCGATGCCCTGGCCGTCACCGGCTGGACGCAGGGCCTGCAGATGGTATCCGGCGCGCCGACCGTGCTGGCCGCCGCGCAGCGCTTCCAAGAGGCGCACGGCGCCCGGGCAGGGCTCGCCGGGCACGCGGTATACCACGTCCAGGTGCTCGGGCCGCTACTGGCGCGCCCCTCGCCGGTGGCTGCGGCACTCGGCGCGGTGGGCACGGCCACCCTGGTGCGGGCCATCGACCATGCGCTGGCCGACCGCCACGCCAAGCGCCTGGTGTTCGAGTTCGACAGCCTGGGCGGGGATCTGCCGGCGCTGCTCGAGCTGGCCCCGCAGATTCGGCGCGCGGGCGAGCGCCTGGAAACGGTCGCCGTGTGCAACAGCATGGCCGCCGGTGCGGCCTATGCGCTGGCGACGCAGTGCCGGCAGGTGATCGTCGCGCCTGGTGGGCAGGTGGGCGGCCTGGGCGTTGTGGCGATGCACGTCGATCAGTCCGGGTTGAATGAGCGCAGCGGAATAGCACCGACCTACGTGTACGCCGGCCAGCACAAGGTCGAGGGTAACCCGCACGCGCCGCTCGGCGATGACGCCCGCGCCTACCTGCAGGCCCACGTCAACGAGCACTACGCGCGCCTGGTGCAGCTGGTCGCCGATGGCCGGCGTACCTCCCGCGGCCGGGTGCGTGCGGAATTCGGGCAGGGCCGCATGGTCATGGACCGGGAAGCGGTGCGGCGTGGCATGGCCGATGCGGTCGGCACCCTCGGTGAGGCCCTGGCCGGGCGCCGGCCCGGCAGCTCGCTGACGATGAACCGCCACCGGGCCATGATCCAGCGGCTCGAGGATGGCGGGCCGGTCATGCGTCTGCGCGAGCAGCTGGACCGCGCCACGCGCGATCCGGCGCGGTACTCGGATCTGTGAGCACGCGCCGGCAGATCGCATTCCATGAGGCGGGACACGTGGTGGTCGCGCTGGCAACCGGCGGGCGGGTGTCACAAGCCCGCGTCATGCCAGCCAGCCCCCTGAATGGCTGGCACGGCGACACGACGCTGGCGGCCTTCCCGGCCGACCTGGTGGCGCAGTGTGCGATCTGGATGGCCGGCTATGACAGCGAGGCCCGCGTCGCGGCGGATCTCGGCCCGGCGGCGAGCGATCAGCGCGGCCTGTGGCAGGCCTTGGTGACAGCGTACGGGCATCGGCGCTTCAGCCTCGAGGCTTACCCGGAATACGGACAGGGCCTCGCCCTGTGTCGCCGGACACTGGCCCGTGACTGGCCGGCAGTGAAACGGATCGCCGGGGCGCTGCAGGTGGAGGGTTTTCTGGGCGGGGCGGATCTGGCCGCGCTCTACGCATCGAGCTTGCCGGCATCGCCGGCGAGGACCGGCGCAGCGGCGGCACCGCTGCATCACGAGAAAGCAACAAGGAGATTGTGCCAATGATCGAACCGGAAAAGTTCTTCCGTCACTTCATGACCACCCCGCAGGCAAAGCGCGTGGTTGAGGATCTGCAGTCCGAGCGCGAGAAGGAGCGGCGCCAGGCGGCCGCACGCCGCCGCAGCGTGCTGGATGATCTGACCGAGCGCGCCAAGAGCGCCAACACCACCCGCGCCGCAGCGGAGAAGCACCTGGCCGAGGCGAGGGAGCGGCTCCAGGCGGCGAAGGCGGATCTGATAGCGGCCGAAGGCGAGACCGCCGGCGCCAGCACGCGCATCGAGCGTCACGTCGCGGCCAGCGCTGCCGAGATTGCCGAGCTGTGGCCCGATGCCTGGACAGCGCTGTTGGCCGCGCTGCAGGCGGTGCACGGGCGGGCCGCGAATAGCTTCGAGCAGGCGCGCGGGTCCGGCGATTACCCCAAGTGCGAAGAAGCCAGCCAGCTGCGCGCGCTGGCCAGTGCCTGCATCGAGCGTGTGCACGATCTGGCGGTGCTCGACGTCGCGGAGCGGAGCATGTTCGACCGGTTCGCCGGTGAGTTCCAGGGCTCGCGGATTTTCGAGCAGGCCGAGGTCAAGGCCTGGGCGGCGCAGTTCCCGAAGTTCCGGACCGACCAGAAGTAAGCGGGCAAGGCGGTGTCAGTGTCACCGGTGCGCTGGCACGGCGACTGGCGGCCGCCGCCGCGCAGGTGGCATCGGTTGAGACACAGCTGCGGGCGGCGCACCAGGCGCACCGCGATGCGTGGCAGCGCTGGTGCAGTGCCGGCGCTGCTGCCGAGGTCCTGGAAGCCCGGTTGCACGCCATCATCGATGCCACGATGCCGGATTCGGTTCGCCAATGGCTCGACGCATTGGACGCCGCCGCCGGCCAGCTCGACCAGGGCGAGCGTGCCGAGCTGCAGGCCGCCGCGGCCGAGCAGATCCTGGCCCTGGCCCGCAGCGATGTTGCCGACGCCGACCTGGTGCGGCACGCCGGGCAGGTGTTCGACCAGGCCCGGCAACGAATCACGACATGAGAGGGAACACAGTGATCGACGAAAACACCGCGGCGGATGCTACCGCCGAATCAATCGACCGGCCGGCTATGGCAGCGCGCCTGGCCGAGCTGGAAGCGCAAGGCACGACACCCGAGCTCCTCGAGGCCCGGGCCCACGCCGCCGCCGCCGAGCAGGCCTACCGGCAAGCCCAAGGGCAGGCGCGAGCGGCCGGGCAGTTGTTCGCCGAGGCCGCGCAGGCAGTCACAACGCTGGAGCAACAGCTCGAGCGCGAGGCCAACGGGCTGCGCTGGGATCTCGCGAAAACCGCGCCGGCACTGCTGCACGATTTTCTCGATCAGCTCGAGGATCTGAGCGCCGGCCTGATGGACCGCTGCCCGCGGCTGCGCGGCCATGTCCCGCCGGTGGATCGGATCCGGGGCGGTGGGGACACGGTGGAGGCCAAGCTGGTGACCTTGCGCCGGATCCGGGATGCAGCGCGGCAGCTGCTACACCAAGCCGTGAACGAGGATCAGGCGCGGGCGGGCCTGGAGGGGATCCTGCAAGCCGAGGGCGTGGCCGCACCGATGCTGTTCGAGCCCTATCCGCGGGGCCAGGTGCTCGAGACGCGCCAACCACCCGAGCGGGTGTGGTACTGACCTGTGCAGCAGCCGTCGCAAGCTGTCACGGTGCGCGCCGCGTTCATCGCGTGGTGCATCTCCTTGTTGCCGGGTCGCCCGGCCCGCTGCAACGGCGGTGCCGGGGCTGGTCACTGTCCGGTTGCGGCCGGCCCGGCATTTTCTCTGCGCGCATCGGCCGGCTGTGCCGCTGAACGCGATCCATTGATGAACATCGCATCGCACACACAGGGGTAAATCATGGCAACGATCGCAAGTCTCGCCGTGTCACTCACGGCAAACACCACCCAGTTCTCGAACCGGTTGCAGAAGGCGAGCAAACAGCTGACCAGCATGCGGTCGGTTATCGGCGGGGTGATCGGTGGCGCGGGCCTCGGGGCCCTTATCCAGAAGAACCTCGATGCCGCGGACAGGATCCAGAAGCTCGCGATCCAGACCGGCGCGACAACCGAGTTTCTTTCCGAGATGCGCGGCGTGGCGCAGCTGGCCGGGGTCGAGTTCGAGAAGTTCGCCGGATCGATCCCGAAAATGCAGCGGGCCATCGCTGAAGCGAACGACGGCACCGCCGAATATGCCGATGCCTTCGACAAGCTCGGCATCAATGTGTCGGAGTTCGTCAACCTGTCGCCGGATGAGCAGTTCCGCACCCTCGCGGATCGGATCAGCGGCATTTCCAACCCCGCCGAGCGGGCCAATATCGCAATGTCGATTTTCGGGCGCACCGGCGCTGATCTGCTCCCGGTGCTGGACGGCGGCGCCGAGGGCCTCGACAAGATGCGCCAGGAGGCGCACAACATGGGGTTGACGCTAAGCCGCGATGCGGTGGACGGCGCCGCGGCCGCGAACGATTCGATGACGACGCTGAAGAACAGCATCGGGGCCCTGGGCACGGATTTCGCGCTGAAGATGGCCCCGTTCATCACTCAGGTGGCCAACGGATTGCGGCAGGTGATCCCGCCGGCCGTGGATGTCGCCACGCGCGCGTTCCAGGGCCTGGGCTCTGTCATCGGCGGGACGTTCGCCATCCTGGCGCAGCTGGTGCAGGGCAATTTCCGCAACGCGTTCAACATCGGTGTAGACGTGGCCGGGGATTTGCGGGAGCTGATAAGCCGGCCCCTCGACTCTGGCAGCACGCAGGGAAGCGGCCTCGAGGCCAGCGCGAAGAAAACGGCCGAGCAGGCGGGCGAACAGACACAGCTGCAGCGCCAGATGGTCCGGGCACTTGAGCGGCCGCGCCTGGCCGTCGCTGGCTGAGCGGTGAGCGCTATCGGGTCGCGCGGTGCCTGTGAAGGCCGCAGGCCGCGCGGTGCACGGGGCCGGCATGGGCCAATGACTATCGGCGCACCTGCAGCCCGGCATACAACGTGAGCGGCACGAAAGCACCGAGGCGGCCCTGCTCTGCGATCACTGGCGCAAACCAGCGCACCAGGTGGGGCGCCGCGGGGATCCCGCCGCGTTGCAAATCGTCCGGCCCGCGCCTACAGTTGTGCCGTAGGGCGTGAGAACCCTCAAACACAGGCGCATGCAATGCGACAAGTGCAGCACTATCCAATGGTCAGGGTGCCGCCACCCGTGAGGGCGCGGGGCGTTCCTGTGTTCGCTTCTCAACACCCTGGCCTCCTATCACTTGAGAACCAACACAGGAGATCCGTCACATGACAGACGATACCCGAACCCGTTCCGATAACCGCCCGATGGCGGCCACGTCCAACACTGAAAGCCTGGGGCCGTTGTCGCCCGCCGAGTTTGACCTGGTGCGCCAGTACCGGGCGAACCAGGCTGCGCGCGGTGCGGCCGATCAGCGGCCATGCTCGCGCGATGAATATGATGCGCAGATCGCAACGCTGGTGCGTGAACACCTGCAGCAGATGCAGGGCTGCATCGGGGCCTTGTGGGCCGTGGACCGCGAAGCCGCGACCGAGGATGAGCTGTCGGCGATGTTTCGTCTGGTGCTCGACGCGAACCGCCGCGCCCTGGACAGGTTCTGTGG
>CAYGQN010000102.1:0-1813 GCA_964351795.1 uncultured Gammaproteobacteria bacterium | reverse complement strand
CTGGAGGCTTTGCGCTGGGATGCGGCCGGCCGACCTGGTGGGAGGGCAGCGGCATGAACGGAACAGAGATGAACCAGGCGCAGCGCTCGGCCAGGCTGCAGCTGTTCGATGCCTGCAACAAGTACCTGCACCAAGGCCGCGGTATCGTCGGGCTGATGATCGCCGCCGATGATGATGTAGCGGACACCGAGCATTTTCGAGCCGCTGCGGTTTGCCTGCTCGATGCGACCATGACCGCGGTCTATGCAGTCACGGAATGGGATGAACTGCGCCGCCCTGGTCGATGCGAGTTCAGCGAGTACGCCGGCCCGCGCCTGAATTGGGCGGCTGGTATCTGCTCGATGATGCTCGCGGCAGACCTCGATGCGGTCGACGCCGATCACTTCAAGGGCGGCGCCAGCAGGCTGCAGGATCTGATGCACGAGATCGCGGCGGCGCTTTCCTTGTTCGAGACGGGGCCGAGCCTCGCGGCATAGTTACCTGTCGGCAGGCAGAGAAACCCGGGCGCTGCAGGATGGGGCGCCCGGGACTTTGCCCACCCAGAACAACCAGGAGGGCCATCATGGCTAAACAATCGAAGAACCAGGGCGCCGGCGCTGGCGGTGTGAACACCAAGCCTCGCCGGGCGACTAAGGTCACCTGCCACAGTGTCGGCACGCCCGACCTTGACACCGCCGTGCGGCATGTACTTCGGGTGCGGCAGGCGATGATGCAGAGCAAGGCGAAGGCTGAAGCGGTGGCATCTGACCATGTTTAGCGATAGCAACTACAACGCGCAGATTCAACTCTATATCGATGAGGCAGTCGCTGACGCAGAGGTGCAGCAGGCCAAAATGGAACTGATTGATGCAGCCGACGTGGTTTGCATACGCCAACTTTACATCATCGATGAGGCAATCTATGGCTATGGCCCAGAGGTGACGCAGCTCCGAATCGAACTGCATGATGCAAACGACGGGGGGGCACTACGCCGGCAGGCCGAACGTGCAGTTCAGGATGGAGATCCGCACAGCTGGCTATGGTGTTTTGAAAGCCATCACCGATGGAAGGTTATCTTGGATAACATCGGTGCGCTGCACATTTTGGGGTGGATCCCTCAATGCGCAATTCATGCCTATGAAATGGATGGATATAATGCGGCCGGTTATCTCATGCAAATAGTCGATGACTGGATTACTCCTAATCAGCTTCTAGACGCCGGTGAAGATATCCCCGACCGCCCCGCGCTGTATCGCGGGCTATGTGGGTGCGCTGATTGTTATAATTCAGGCTGGGAAATAGGGCTAAGCTGGACAGGCAGCAAGTTGGTTGCGGAATCGTTTGCCGCGCTTCACACGTCCCGGCACGGCCATCCAACTGGCATCCTTCTCTCGATGCCGATGCCCGCGCCAGAGCAGATCCTTTTCTATACCAACGGCCGCACCGAAGACGAGTTCGTGCTTCACCCGGATTATTTCGACAGCATGAGCGCGTCTGCGCGTCAATCCGAGGTGCCGTGTTCCGAGTTTGAGAGGATATGGAATGAAGAGCACCAGCGACGCGATGAGCAAAGCACTCCAGAACCCTGAATTGCGGCCAACCTCGCAAGGCCGCGTTACCGCCCCAGAATCCTCGACCCCGCCAGCGTGCGGGGCTTTTTTTGCCTGCGGGCGTGGCCCTGACCTCTCCAGTCACCAGCGGCGGCCGAGGCCCTGGTGGTGACAGCGTTGCAGGGCATGGCGTGGTGCCGCGGCCTGGTGGGTGTCGTGGTGGTCGCCGGCCGGGGCCGTGTCGGTGCCTGCACCCGGGGCATCGTTCAGGGCCGGTGCCGGTC
>CAYGQN010000101.1:0-11317 GCA_964351795.1 uncultured Gammaproteobacteria bacterium | reverse complement strand
ATTTCGAGCGTAAAGAATACGCAGAAGATCACCCGGGCCATGGAGATGGTGGCCGGCAGCAAGATGGGCAAGGCGCAGGAGCGGATGGCCGCTGCCCGCCCGTATGCCAACAAGATGCGCAACGTCGTGGCCCACCTGGCGCATGCGAATGCCGAGTATCGGCATCCGTTCCTGATCGAGCGGGAGGTCAAGCG
Source organism: uncultured Gammaproteobacteria bacterium (assembly GCA_964351795.1). Lineage (GTDB taxonomy): Bacteria > Pseudomonadota > Gammaproteobacteria > JADZEE01 > JADZEE01 > CAYGQN01. The sequence goes on along the minus strand of CAYGQN010000101.1, from coordinate 11,123 downwards.
GGTCGGCGTCATCGTCGTGTCTACGGACCGTGGTCTGTGCGGTGGCCTGAACGCCAACCTGTTCCGCTCCCTGGTTCAGCACATGAAGGGCTGGCGCAACGAGAGCATCGAGTTCGACCTGTGCGTCATCGGCAGAAAGGCCTTGCAGTTCTTTTCGCGGGTGGGCGGCAACGTGGTGGCCGAAGCCAGCAACCTCGGCGATACACCGCAGCTGTCCGAGCTGATTGGCACCGTGAAGGTCATGCTTGATGCCTACACGAATGGCGAAATAGACCAGTTGTTCATCGCCACCAACAATTTCGTGAACTCGATGACGCAGCGGCCCGTGGTCGAGCAGCTGCTGCCGCTGCGGCCGGACGAGGGCGATACCTACGGCCATCACTGGGACTACATCTACGAGCCGGAGGCCAGGGAAATCATCGATGGCCTGATGCAGCGCTATATCGAGTCCCTGGTGTACCAGTCGGTCGCCGAGAATTTTGCCTGCGAGCAGGCCGCCCGGATGGTTGCGATGAAGAGCGCCTCCGATAACGCCGGCAAGCTGATCGATGAGCTGCAGCTCATCTACAACAAGGCTCGCCAGGCTGCCATCACCAAGGAGCTGTCTGAAATCGTCGGTGGTGCCGAGGCGCTCTAGCGCCGCACGCGGACGCAGGGACAGCTCAAACGAAACATCTACAGTATCCGAACGAGAAGGGTTAAGGCGATGAGCTCAGGAAAGGTCGTACAAATCATCGGTGCCGTTGTCGACGTCAAGTTCGAAACGGCCGACGTTCCGAAGATCTACGACGCGCTGAAGGTCGAAGGGACCGAGGTGACGTTGGAAGTGCAGCAGCAGATCGGTGACGGGGTCGTGCGCGCCATCGCGCTCGGCAGCACCGACGGCCTGCGCCGCGGAATCGTCGCCAACAACACCGGCAAGGCCATCTCGGTGCCGGTCGGCACCAAGACACTCGGCCGCATCATGAACGTGCTCGGTGAGCCCATCGACGATGCCGGCCCGATGAACGCCGATGATCACTGGGTCATCCATCGCAACGCGCCGACCTTCGTCGAGCTGGCTACCACCACCGAACTGCTGGAAACGGGCATCAAGGTCATCGACCTCATCTGCCCGTTCGCCAAGGGCGGCAAGGTCGGCCTGTTCGGCGGCGCCGGCGTGGGCAAGACCGTGAACATGATGGAGCTCATCCGCAACATCGCCATCGAGCACAGTGGCTACTCGGTGTTCGCCGGCGTCGGTGAACGTACCCGCGAGGGCAACGACTTCTACCACGAAATGAAGGACTCGGACGTTCTCGACAAGGTGTCGCTGGTCTACGGGCAGATGAACGAGCCCCCCGGCAACCGCCTGCGCGTGGGTCTCACCGGGCTGACCCTGGCCGAGAAGTTCCGCGACGAAGGCCGTGATGTGCTGTTCTTCGTGGACAACATCTACCGCTTCACGCTGGCCGGCGTGGAAGTGTCGGCACTGCTCGGCCGCATGCCCTCGGCCGTGGGCTACCAGCCGACCCTGGCCGAGGAAATGGGCCGGCTGCAGGAGCGCATCACCTCCACCAAGACCGGCTCGATCACCTCGATCCAGGCGGTGTACGTACCCGCCGACGATCTCACCGACCCGTCGCCGGCCACCACCTTCGCTCACCTTGACGCCACGGTCGTGCTGTCCCGTCAGATTGCCGAACTCGGCATCTACCCGGCGGTGGACCCGCTGGATTCCACCAGCCGCCAGCTCGACCCGCTGGTGGTCGGCCAGGAGCACTACGACGTCGCCCGTGCGGTGCAGAACACCCTGCAGCGCTACAAGGAACTGCGCGACATCATCGCCATTCTTGGCATGGACGAGCTGTCCGAGGAAGACAAGCTCATCGTCTCCCGTGCCCGCAAGATCCAGCGCTTCCTGTCGCAGCCGTATTACGTGGCCGAGGTGTTCACGGGTACGCCGGGCCAGTACGTTTCCCTGAAGGACACCATTCGTGGCTTCAAGGGCATCGTCGAGGGTGAATACGATCAACTGCCGGAGCAGGCCTTCTACATGGTCGGCACCATCGAGCAGGCGGTCGAGAAAGCCAAGAACCTCTGATCTCCAGGGAGCCAGCCATGGCCATGACCGTACACGTCGATATCGTCAGCGCCGAGCTGGAGATTTTCTCCGGCCAGGCCGAGATGGTCTTTGCCCCGGCCGTCATGGGTGAAGTCGGCATTGCCCCCGGGCACACGCCACTGCTGACGCGTCTTGGCCCCGGCGAGGTGCGCCTGAAAATCAGTGACGACAAGGAAGAGGCGTTCTACATCTCCGGCGGCATGCTTGAGGTGCAGCCGCGCATGGTCACCGTGCTGTCCGATACGGCCCTGCGCGCCCACGATATCGACGAGGAAGCGGCATTGCGGGCCAAGGAGCAGGCCGAGCAGGCCCTGAGTGACCGCTCGGCGGAAATGGATTTCGCCGCTGCCCAGGCCCAGCTGGCCGAGGCAGCCGCCCAGTTGCAGGCCATCCAGCGCCTCCGTCGCCGCGGCGGGCGCTAGCGCGGGCTCGCCCCGCGGCCTGAAAGGGCACGCCAGCGGTCATGAATACCAATGTCGTCATCCTGGCAGCCGGCCAGGGTACGCGGATGAAGTCCGCGCTTCCCAAGGTCCTGCATCCGCTGGCTGGCACACCCATGCTCGAACATGTGTACCGCGCCGCCCGCCATCGGCAGCCGGCACGGCTTTGTATCGTCTATGGCCATGGTGGACAGCAGTTGCGCGAGCGCCTGGCACACCTGGACGCCGAATGGGTCGAGCAGGCAGAGCAGCTCGGCACGGGTCATGCTGTCGCACAGGCCGCGCCCTGCTTCGATGACGATGCGATCGTTCTCATCCTCTACGGCGATGTCCCCCTGATCGCCCCCGCCACGCTTGATGCTTTGGCCGGGTGCGCGGCCGGCACCGGTTTCGCCATGGTCACCGTCACCTTGCCTGACCCGAGCGGATACGGGCGGATCGTGCGCGATGTCATCGGCCGCGTTGCCCGCATCGTCGAGCACAAGGACGCCGGCGATGCCGAGCGCGACATCGATGAAATCAACACCGGCTTCATGGCCGTGCGCGGAGATCTCCTGCGCCGCTGGCTGTCGGAGATTGGCAACGACAATGCCCAGGGCGAGTACTATCTCACCGATATCGTTGCCCTGGCGGTGCGCGACGACATCGAGGTGGCCACCGTCGAGCCGGGCAGTGTGCACGAGGTCAGTGGCGTCAATGATCGCGTGCAGCTCGCCGAACTGGAGCGGGTCTACCAGCGCGCTGCCGCCGAGGCGCTGATGCGCGCCGGCGTAACGATCGCCGACCCTGCACGCCTGGACATCCGGGGCTCGGTCGAGTGCGAGCCGGATGTGTTCATCGATGTGAATTGCGTGCTTGAGGGCCAGGTCCGCCTGGCGACCGGTGTGCGGATAGGGCCGGGCGTCTGCCTCGCCAACGTCAGCATCGGGGCCGGTACCGAGGTGCTCGCCAACAGCGTGTTGCAGGATTGTGAAGTGGGCGCGGATGCCCGCATCGGTCCGTTCGCGCGGCTGCGCCCGGACACCGTGCTTGCCGATCGTGTGCATGTCGGGAATTTTGTCGAGGTGAAGAAAACCACCGTCGGCCCGGGCTCCAAGATCAACCACCTGGCTTATGTCGGCGACGCCGAGATAGGCGCGGACGTCAATGTGGGGGCTGGCACCATCACCTGCAATTATGATGGCGCCAACAAGCATCTCACGGTGATTGGTGATCGCGCCTTCATCGGCTCGGATACCCAGCTCGTCGCCCCGGTCACGGTGGGCGCGGATGCCACCATCGGGGCCGGCACCACGCTCACCGGCAATGCGCCGCCCGGGCAACTCACACTCTCGCGCGCGCGGCAGCGCAGCATCGAGGGCTGGAAACGCCCGGTCAAGGGCAAGTAATCTCGACCTTCCAACATCGGCCATCCCGAGGAGGACCTGCCATGGCGAACGAACTCGCGACCGCTGATCTGTGCGACGCCCATGCTGATGCACTGCAGATTGCCGAGCCCCTGTTCGCGGACTTCGGTGGCCACCTCGCTTTCCACGGGCCGATTGCCACCTGCCGCGTCTTCGAGGACAACTCCCTGGTTCGTGCGATGCTCGAGGAACCGGGCGAGAACAGTGTGCTCGTCGTCGACGGAGGTGGTTCGCTGCGCTGCGCCCTGGTGGGCGACATGCTGGCCCAGCTCGCCTGCGACAATGGCTGGGCCGGTATCATCGTCAACGGCTGCATCCGGGATTCGGCCGCCATGGCCGGGATGCCCGTGGGTGTGAAGGCGCTCGCCACGCACCCGCTGAAAAGCGTCAAACGTGGCATCGGGGATCGTGATGTCCCGGTGCGCTTCGCCGGTGTGGATTTCCGCCCGGGGGCATGGGTCTACGCGGACGCTGACGGTATCATCGTCGCCGAAACACAGCTCCCCCCGGCCTGAACCATGACGGCCACGTTTCGCGCGGCCTGTATCCAGAACTGCGCCGGCAATGACCAGGACATCAACCTCGAGCGGGCCGATGCCCTGATTCGGGCAGCCAGCGCCAATGGTGCCGATTTCATCACCCTGCCGGAGTATTTCGCCTGCATCGAGCCGAACGACGAGGTGCTGCTGGCCAATGCGGCCGATGAAGCCGACCACGCCGCGCTCGCAATGGTGCGCTCGCTGGCGCGTGAGCTGTCGCGCTGGATTCTCATCGGCGCCATTCCGGTTCGCTGCGCAGCGGACCGGGTCAACAACCGCTCCTATCTCATCAGCGAGCGCGGCGACATCGTTGCCCGTTACAACAAGATCCACCTGTTCGACGTGGAGCTGCGTGAGGGTGAGCGATACGACGAATCCGCCACGGTCGCCCCCGGCGAGGAGGCCGTTGTCGCCGACCTGCCCTGGGCACGCCTTGGCATGACGGTCTGCTATGACCTGCGCTTCCCGGAACTGTACCGCCAGCTCGCGCTGGCCGGGGCCGATATGCTGAGCGTGCCTTCGGCCTTCACGAAAACCACCGGGCGCGCGCACTGGGAGGTGCTGCTCCGCGCGCGGGCCATCGAAACCGGTAGTTTCGTGATTGCTCCGGCCCAGTACGGCGTTCGCCCCTGGGGCCGGGCCACCTGGGGCCACTCGCTCATCGTCGATCCCTGGGGGGCAGTGCTCGCCGATGGCGGCGACGGCGAGGGATTCGTCTGCGCCGATATCGACGTGGCCGCGGTGGAGCAGACCCGTCGGCGTCTGCCCAACCTGCGCCATCAGCGGGCATTCACCGGCCCGGGCTGAGCCCGGCCTGGCCGGACTTCAGGCCGGGTTCATGGGCACGGGCCCAGGATCGCGGCATCCCGCGTTACGAATTGGCGTTATCATAATCCGCATGCGTTCCATCTTCGCTGTCGCAATCCTTGTGGCTCTCGCCTTTGGCGGCCTGGTCCCCGTGCTCATGCCCGCCGTGCTGCCGGCTGCCCAGGCCCAGGAGGACACCACCGCCGATATCGGCTCGGACCGGGCGGTCGAACTCGCCCGGGCGCAGACCAGCGGGCGTGTGCTGGGGGTGCAGCGCGATGCCGAGGCCAGCCCGCCGGCCTACGAGGTCAAGATCCTCCAGGAGGACGGCCACGTGAAAATCATCCGCATAGACCTGAGCAACGGCGCTACGCTGTAGTTCCCCGGAGACGAAGCATGCGTGCACTGGTCATCGAAGACGAACCTGCCCTGCTGGAAAGCCTTTGTGCCCAGCTGCGCGAGGAGGGCTATGCCGTCGACCAGGCCAGCAACGCCGTCGATGGCCAGTACGTCGGCCTGGAGTTCCCGGTGGACATCGCGGTGGTTGACGTTGGTTTGCCCGACGGCTCCGGGGTCGACGTCATCCGCCACTGGCGCGAACAGGGGCGCTCGTTTCCGGTGCTCATCCTGACGGCGCGCGGCCGCTGGGAAGACAAGGTCACCGGCCTCGAGGCCGGCGCCGACGACTACCTGGTCAAGCCCTTCCAGGTCGAGGAACTTCTGGCCCGTCTGCGCGCCTTGCTGCGTCGCTCCACGGGCTGGGCCACATCCGTCATGCGCTGCGGGCCGATCGAACTCGATCCCGCGGGCCAGCGCGTCAGTGTCGATGGCGCGCCGGTCGAACTGACCGGCTTCGAGTACAAGGTGCTGGAGTACCTGATGCTGCACGCCGGTGAGGTGGTCTCCAAGCTCGCACTCAGCGAGCATATCTACGAGGAGGACCAGGATCGCGACAGCAATGTGCTGGAAGTGCTCATCGGCCGCCTGCGGCGCAAACTCGACCCCGACAAGCGCCTCAACCCCATCGAGACACTGCGCGGGCGCGGCTACGTCATGCGCCTTGAACGCGACAGCTGACCGGTCCCGGCGGCGCGGACCCCGGTGAGCGGCAGTCGCGTCAGCGAGAACGCCGCCACGCCTGCCACAGGCGGCCGCGGCTCCTTGCGGGCACGCCTGCTGATCTCCGCCAGTGTTGTCCTGTTCGTGTTCATCCTTGCCACAGGGGCGGCGCTGGACAGTGCCTTCCGCGAAAGTGCCTACGCTGCAGCCGAGGATCGCCTCAAGGCCGCCGTCTACATGATGCTGGGTGCTACTGAACCTCGGGCAGGCAATACGCTGGCCCTGCCCCAGGAGCTTCCCGACCCCCGCCTGGCGACCCCCGAGTCCGGCCTCTACGCGGACGTGGTCGACATCAACGGCGCCCGGATCTGGCGCTCACGCTCGGCTATCGGCATGCAGATCAACTACCCGCCGGTGGAGGAACTGGGCACGGTCCGCTTCCATACCATGCCGGACGGAGAGGGCACCGGCGGGGGCTTTCTGGCGCTGAGCTACGCCATTGCCTGGGAGTTTCCGGACGGTGAGATTGTCCAGTATGCCTATCGCGTCGCCGAGGACAGGGCCGGTTTCGAGCGGCAGATCGCCGGCTACCGGCGCGAACTGTGGGGCTGGCTGGCAGCCCTTGCCGCCGGACTGCTGCTGGTGCAGGCGGCCGTGCTGCGCTGGGGCCTGGCCCCGCTTCGGCGTGTGGCCGATGAGATCCGGGCGATCGAAAGCGGTGAGCGGCCGGCGCTGGTTGGCCGCTACCCCGCCGAGCTGCAACCACTGACGACCAACCTCAATCGCCTGATTGGCAGCAGCCAGTCGCACCTGCAGCGCCATCGCAACGCGCTGGCCGACCTTGCCCACAGTCTCAAGACACCCCTGGCGGTCCTGCGCGGCAGCCTGATCCCCGCCCGCGATGTCGGCGGCGAGGACGCCACGCTCGTGCGCGAGCAGCTGGATCGCATGGATATGACCATCAACTACCAGTTGCAGCGGGCGGCCGCTTCCGGCCGGACTGCGCTGACCGCACCGGTGGTGCTGCGCAGCCTGGTTGAACGCCTGATCGCCACGCTCGGCAAGGTCTACCAGGACAAGCAGGTGCGCTTCGAGGTGGCGGTGGACCCCGCCCACAAGCTGCACTGTGATGAGGGCGACCTTATCGAGATACTGGGCAACCTGCTGGATAACGCCTGCAAATGGTGCGAGCGGCAGGTGACCGTACGCAGTTTCATCGCCAGTGGCGACGCGTCGAAAATGTTGTGCCTGGAGATCATTGACGATGGGCCGGGGATCCCGGAGGCACAGAAGAGCCGGGTCATGGACCGCGGCGTACGGGCCGACCCCGATACCGAGGGTCAGGGGATCGGACTGGCGGTTGTTAGTGAACTGGTCGAGCAGGTGTACGGCGGTGAGCTGGCGTTGCTCGACAACACGCCCCGGGGCACGCGCGTCCAGGTGCGCATCCCCCGGGGTTGACGGTGCTGGCGTAGCGAGCGCTGTGCTATAGTCAGGCGCCCCCTGCCCGGGGGCTTGACCCGCTGTCACGGTGCGGTGCGCAGCGCCCGGCCGGGCCGCCTTCTTCCATACCGCCATCCTGCCCTGACGATCAGCCGATGACCGATACCAAGGAACACGTGTTCACTCCCAGCGACAGCTATGCGCATGAAGACCTGCTTGCCTGCGGCCGTGGTGAGCTGTTCGGCCCTGGCAACGCACAGTTGCCGTTGCCGCCCATGCTCATGTTCGATCGAATCACCCGCATCAGCGAGGAAGGCGGCGCCTATGGAAAGGGCGAATTGCTGGCCGAACTGGATATCCGCCCGGACCTGTGGTTCTTCGATTGCCATTTCACCGGCGATCCGGTGATGCCGGGCTGTCTCGGTCTGGACGCGATGTGGCAGCTGGTGGGTTTCTATCTCGCCTGGCGGGGCGGTGCGGGCCATGGCCGCGCGCTCGGCGCCGGGGAGGTGCAGTTCAAGGGCCAGGTGACACCCGCCAACCGGCTCGTCAGCTACCGCCTGGATATCCGCCGCGTGATCATGCGCAAGCTTGTCATGGGCATCGCCGATGGCGTCATGTCGGTCGATGGCCGCGAGATTTATCGCGGTAGCGAGCTGCGGGTGGGGCTGTTCCAGTCCACCGAGGGATTCTGACAGCCCCCCCGTTGCTCAGCGCAACAGGGCGAGACTCTCCCGCGCGGCGGTCAGGGTGCGATCAATGCAGTCTGCATTGTGCGCCGCTGACACGAAACCCGCCTCGAAGGCCGATGGCGCGAGATACACCCCGCGCTCCAGCATCAGGTGGTAGAAGCGCCGGAAGCGCTCGACATCGCAGGCACTGACGTCCTGGAAATTACTGACGGCCCCGGCATCGGTGAAGAAGAAGCCGAACATGCCCGGCACGTGCTGGCACAGCATGGGTACGCCGGCTTCGCCGGCCAGCGTGCGCAGACCGTCGACGATGGTCGTCGTGCGTGTCATCAGGTCGGCGTGGAAGCCCGGCTCGCTGACCAGTTCCAGGGTTTTCAGCCCGGCCGTCATGGCGATCGGGTTGCCTGACAAGGTACCGGCCTGGTAGACGTTGCCGGCCGGTGCCAGGGCGCTCATGTACTGCTCCGGCCCGGCAACCGCGCCGACCGGCATGCCGCCGCCGATGACCTTGCCCAGCACGCTGATATCCGGCGTGATGCCATACAGTTCCTGGGCCCCGCCGGGCGCGAGCCGAAAGCCGGTCATGACCTCGTCGAAAATGAGCAGGGCGCCGGCTTCGCTGGTGAGTCGGCGTGCCTCCTCCAGGAAACCCGGCAGCGGCGGGATGCAGTTCATGTTGCCGGCCACCGGCTCGAGGATGACCGCCGCGATATCGGCACCGTGCTCGGCGAACACCGCCGCCAGGGCGGCGCTGTCATTGTAGGGCGCCGTGATGGTGAGCTCGGCCAGCGCCGATGGCACACCGGGTGTTCCCGGGATCCCCAGTGTCAGCACGCCCGACCCGGCCTTCACCAGCAATGAATCCACGTGACCGTGGTAGCAGCCCTCGAACTTCACCATCAGGTTGCGGCCGGTGATGCCGCGCGCCATTCGTACCGCCGTCATGGCCGCCTCGGTACCCGAGCTCACCATGCGGACCTGTTCGGCGCCGGGCACCATCGCGCATACCTTCTCGGCGATCCGGGTTTCGATTTCGGTCGGAGTCCCGAAGCTCAGGCCGCGGCTGCAGGCTTCCTGAACAGCAGCGACAACCGCCGGATGCGCGTGGCCGAGAATCATCGGCCCCCAGGAGCCGATGTAGTCCACGTAGCTGTTCCCGTCGACGTCGACAATCTCGGCGCCCTGCGCGCGCTCGACGAACACCGGTGTGCCGCCAACGCCTGAAAACGCCCGCACCGGGGAGTTCACGCCGCCGGGGATGGTTTTGAGGGCCTGCTGGAACAGGGTCTCTGAGCGAGTCATGGGCTGCGCGTCTCCTTGTGCTCTGTCGGTGTGTTGCGCCAGGGTCGCATTCTAGCAGCCAGCAGGGCGTCACTGCGGTGCACTTGGAGCGGCACTGCGCCATTGTTATGCTGCGCCGCCCATTGCCACCTTGCCCGGAATGCCTTCATGAGAACCTGGATGTGTGTGATTTGCGGCTTCATCTACGATGAGTCCAAGGGATGGCCCGACGACGGCATCGCACCTGGCACCCGCTGGGAAGATGTACCACCGAACTGGGTCTGCCCCAATTGTGGTGCCCGCAAGGAAGACTTCGAGATGATCGAGGTCTGAGCTGACAGTCGGTCAGAACGGGCGGATCACCGCGAGGATCACCACCGCCACCAGCACCATGACCGGTGCTTCGTTCAGCCAGCGATAGAAAACGTGCCCGTGCCGGTTGCGATCATGTTTGAAGTCAATGAGCAGCTTGCCGCAGTACACGTGATAGGCGGCGAGTGCGAACACCAGTACCAGCTTGGCGTGGAGCCAGCCCGAGGTCTTGTGCACGGCCCAGGTCTCGTGCAGCAGCAGCACGCCGAACACGATGGTCAGCAGGCCGCCCGGTGTGGTGATGCCATAGAACAGCTTGCGTTCCATCACCTTGAAGCGTTCGATGCTGATCGCGTCCTCGCTCATGGCGTGGTAGACGAACAGGCGAGGAAGGTAGAACAGGCCGGCGAACCAGGTGACCATGAAGATCAGGTGCAGTGCTTTGTACCAGAGCATCGCTCGTCTCTAAACCTTGTACTGGAAAGACCGTGGGGCCGGCGGGACCATTGTCGCCCATCCCGCCCTGATGCGTCGCCCCCCGGGTCGGCGCGGCTCAGCCGCGGCGGCGCAGGAGCCGGCGCAGGCGCTCGATATCGATCTCGCCCTCCTGGCGCTCCAGGATGCGTCCCTCGGCATCGATGAGAAAACTCAACGGTGTGCCCGTCACGCCCCCGAAGGCCGCGGCGGTGCGACCATCCCAGTCCAGCGCGACGGGAAAGGGCAGGGCGGCGCGCTCGACGTATTCGAGCACCGCGTTGGGCGGATCATAGGCCATGGCCACGGCGATCACGGTGAAAGCCTGCCCGGCGAAATCCCTGTGCAAGCGGGCGACGGCCGGCATCTCCCGGATGCAGACGCGGCAGGTGGTGGACCAGAAGTTGACCAGGACATGGCGTCCCCGCAAATCGGCGTTGCTGAGCCTGGTGCCGTCCAGCAGGCGGTAGGTGACCTCGGGAGCCTGGGGGGGCGCTCGCCCCCGGAGCAACCCCCAGGTGACCGCCGCCAGCAGCAGTACGCCAGCGAGAAGCCACAGGCGACCG
>CAYGQN010000100.1:3941-11327 GCA_964351795.1 uncultured Gammaproteobacteria bacterium | reverse complement strand
GGTGGACCTGGTCACCCGCGAGGCCTGGGTATGGGACGACACCGGCGACCCACTGAAGTACAGCATCCACGAGGCGCCGGCCGACATGGCCGAGCAGGTCGAGCAATGGCGCCAGGACCTGGTCGAAACCGCCCTGGAACAGGACGACGCCCTCATGGAGGCCTACCTGGAGGGCAACGAGCCCTCGGTGGAAGACATCAAGCGCTGCGTGCGCCTGGGTACCATCAAGCTGGACTTCTTCCCCACCTTCTGCGGCTCCGCCTTCAAGAACAAGGGCGTGCACAACGTCCTCAACGCCGTGGTGGACTACCTGCCCAACCCGATGGAGGTGGATCCGCAACCGGAGATGGATCTCGAAGGCAACGAGACCGGCAACTTCGCCATCGTCGATGTCGACAAGCCGTTGCGCGCGCTCGCCTTCAAGATCATGGACGACCGCTTCGGCGCGCTGACCTTCACGCGCGTGTACTCCGGCACTCTCAAGAAGGGCGACACCATCCTCAACACCTTCACCGGCAAGACCGAGCGGGTCGGCCGCCTGGTGGAGATGCACGCCAACTCGCGCGAAGAGCGCGACTCCGCCCAGGCCGGTGACATCATCGCCCTGGTCGGGCTGAAGGCCGTCCAGACCGGCCACACCCTGGCCGATCCGAAGCACCCGGCCACCCTGGAACCGATGGTGTTCCCCGACCCGGTCATCGCCATGGCCATCGCCCCCAAGGACAAGGGCGCATCGGAGAAGCTCGGCGTGGCGCTCGGCAAGATGATCGCCGAGGACCCGTCTTTCCGCGTGGAAACCGACGAGGACAGCGGCGAGACCATCATCAAGGGCATGGGCGAGCTGCACCTGGACATCAAGATCGACATCCTCCGGCGCACCCATGGCGTCGAGGTCATCGCCGGCAAGCCGCAGGTGGCCTACCGCGAGACGATTACCTCCCGCGTGGAAGACGGCTACACCCACAAGAAGCAGACCGGCGGCTCGGGCCAGTTCGCCAAGATCGAGTACGTCGTCGAACCCAGCGAAACAGGCACGGGTTTCGAGTTCGAATCCAAGGTGGTCGGCGGCAACGTGCCGCGCGAGTTCTGGCCCGCCGTGGAGAAAGGCTTCTCGGTCAGCATGGAGAAGGGCCCGCTGGCCGGCTACCCGATGGTGGACCTCCGGGTCACGCTGACTGACGGCTCCTTCCACCCCGTGGACTCCTCGGCCATCGCCTTCGAGATCGCGGCGCGCTCGGCCTACCGGCAATCGATGCCCAAGGCCAACCCGCAGCTGCTGGAGCCGATCATGAAGATCGACGTGTTCACGCCCGAGGATCATGTCGGTGATGTCATCGGCGATCTCAACCGCCGGCGCGGCATGATCAAGTCACAGGAATCCGGCCCCACGGGCGTGCGCGTGAAAGCAGACGCCCCGCTGTCGGAGATGTTCGGCTACATCGGCGACCTGCGCACCATGACCTCCGGTCGTGGTCAGTTCTCGATGGAGTTCTCGCACTATGCGCCCTGCCCGGCCAACGTGGCCGAGGTTGTCATCAAGGAAGCCAAGGCACGCGCCGAGGAAGCCAAGAAGTAAGCCGCGCGGGTTCTCCCGCGCCAAAGGCGGCCACCGTAACGGTGCGCCGCCTTTTTTTTCGATGGCGCCGGGTAAGCCGCAGGCCGCTCGCTCAATGGCAGGTGGACCGGAGAGGGCCACGAATGGACACGACCGACCCGCGCACTCTGCTGCGTGACGCGCCCATGAGTGCCATGCAGATCCGCGTGGTGGCGATCACGGTGTGCCTGAACGCGCTCGATGGCTTCGACGTGCTCGCCATCAGCTTCGCCTCGCCGGGTATCGCCGAGCAATGGGGAATCGACCGCGCCGCGCTCGGCTTCGTGCTCTCGATGGAGCTCATTGGCATGGGCTTCGGTTCCGTCGCCATCGGCAGGCTGGCCGACCTGCTCGGCCGCCAGCGCACCATCATCGCCTGCCTGTGCCTGATGACACTTGGCATGTGGATGGCCACCACGGCCGCCGATGTGTACAGCCTGTCAGCCTGGCGGGTGCTGACCGGGGTCGGGATCGGCGGCATCCTGGCAAGCATCAGCGCCACCGCGGCGGAATTCGCCAATGCCCGCCGGCGCGATCTGTGCGTTGCCCTGATGGCCATCGGCTATCCCGTGGGCGCGGTCGTCGGCGGCAGCATCGCGGCCGTCCTGCTGCGCGAGCACGACTGGCGCAGCGTGTTCTACCTGGGCGCCGCCGCCACGGCGCTGTTCATCCCGCTGGTGTGGTTGTTCGTGCCGGACTCGGCCGCCTGGCTGATCGAACAGCGGCCCGGCGACACGCTGGGGCGCCTGAACCGGCTGCTGGCCCGGATGGGGCACGCGGCGGTGACCGCGGTGCCAGCGGCCAGGCCCGCGCCGGCCCGCGCCCCCTTGCTGGCAGTGTTCGCCCCGGGCCTGGCCATCAGCACCTTGCTGGTCACCGTCGCCTACCTGTTCCACGTGACCACGTTCTATTACGTGTTCAAGTGGATCCCGAAGATCGTGGTGGACATGGGCTACTCGGCGGCGGCGGCCGCCGAGGTGCTGGTGTGGACGAACGTCGGCGGCGCGAGCGGGGGGATCGTGCTCGGCCTGCTGGCGCACCGCCTGGGCCTGTTCCGGATCACGGCCTTCACCCTGCTGGCCTCGCCGCTGCTGTTGTGGCTGTTCGGCCGTGGTGCATCGGACCTCACCCGCCTGACCCTGGTGTGCGCCACCACCGGCTTTTTCATCAACGCCGGCGTGGTGGGCCTGTACGGGGTCTTTGCCCGCGTGTTTCCGGCCCGCGTGCGTGCCTCCGGTACCGGGTTCGCCATCGGCATGGGCCGCGGCGGCTCGGTACTGGCACCGATTGTCGCGGGCCTGCTGTTCGCCGCCGGAGCGAACCTGCTCTCGGTTTCACTCATCATGGCGACAGGATCGGCCCTGGCGGCCGCGGCCCTGCTGGCGCTCATGCGCCTGCGCCCGCGGCTCAGCTGAGTTGCCGCCGCCGGCGCGGCCCGGGCGCGCCGGTATAATGCCCGCCATGCTTGATAACGCCCGCCAGGTGCTGCGCCGGACATTCGGTCACGATGATTTCCGTGGCGAGCAGGCCGGCGCCATCACTGCTGCGCTGAACGGTCGCGATGCCGTTGTGCTGATGCCGACCGGCGGCGGCAAGTCGCTGTGCTACCAGGTGCCTCCGCTGACCAGCGGTACCTGCACGCTGGTCGTGTCACCGCTGATCGCGCTCATGGCCGACCAGGTGGCGGCCCTGGACCAGGCGGGTGTGCCTGCCGCCTGCCTGAACTCCTCGCTGTCGCCACAGGCCCAGGCCGAAGTCTTCCAGGCGCTGCGCGCCAACCGCCTGCACCTGCTGTACGTGGCGCCCGAGCGCGTGCAGCAGCCGGCCACCCTGGCGCGCCTGAAGGAGGCCCGTATCGGCCTCATCGCCATCGACGAGGCCCACTGCGTCTCGCAATGGGGCCACGACTTCCGCAAGGACTACCTCAGCCTCGGCGAACTGCGCGAGCACTTCCCCGGCGTGCCCATGATGGCGCTCACCGCCACCGCGGACGCGCGCACGCGCACGGACATCGCCGAGCGCCTGCGCCTGCAGGATCCGGGCTGGTTCATCGGCGGCTTCGACCGCCCCAACATCCGCTACAGCGTGCGCCTGCGGGCCAATGCCCGCCAGCAACTGGCAAAGTTCCTGGCCAACCGGCGCGGGGAGGCGGGCATTGTCTACTGCATGTCGCGCAAGAAAGTCGAGGAAACCGCCGCGTGGCTGCGCACGGAGGGCTTCGATGCCCTGCCCTACCACGCCGGCCTTGCCGACCAGGTGCGCAGCGACAACCAGTCCCGCTTCCTGCGCGAGGACGGCGTGGTCATCTGCGCCACCATCGCCTTTGGCATGGGCATCGACAAGCCCGATGTGCGCTTCGTCGCGCACCTGGATCTGCCCAAGAGCGTGGAGGCCTACTACCAGGAAACCGGCCGCGCCGGCCGTGACGGTGCGCCCGCCGAGGCGTGGATGGTGTACGGCCTGCAGGACGTTGTCCGCCTGCACCAGATGGTGGACCAGTCCGATGCCGACGATGCCCACAAGCGGGTCGAAAGGCAGAAACTCGACGCCCTGCTGGCCTGGTGCGAAGCCACGCAGTGCCGGCGTGCACCGCTGCTGGCCTACTTTGGCGAACCCGATCGCGAACCCTGTGGCAACTGCGACAACTGCCTCGAACCACCGGTCACCTTCGATGCCACCGATGACGCGCGAAAACTGTTGTCCTGTGTCTATCGCACCGGCCAGCGCTTCGGCGCAGCGCATGTCATCGACGTGCTGCGCGGTGCGGACACCGAGAAGGTCCGCAGCAATGACCACCACCAGCTGTCCACCTTTGGCATCGGCGCGGACAAGAGCACCAATCACTGGCGCTCGGTACTGCGCCAGCTGCTGGTGCGCGGCGCCGTGTTCGCCGATGCCGAACGCTACGGCGCGTTGCGCCTTAATGAGACGGCCCGGCCGATACTGCGCGGGGAGGTGCGCCTGGAACTGCGCGAACTACCGGCCGAACGGGGCACGGCTCCGCAGCGCCGCCGCGAGGCCGTGGCGGTGCCGGAGACGGATCGCGACTTGTGGGACCGGCTGCGCGCCTGCCGCAAGCGTCTGGCCGAGGAGCAGGGCGTGCCGCCCTATGTCATCTTCCACGATCGCACCCTGCAGGACATGCTGGCGATCCGGCCGCGCAACCTGGACGAAATGCTGCTGGTGGATGGCGTCGGGCGCACCAAGGCCGATCGTTACGGCGAGGCCTTCCTGGCCGAACTGCGCCTGGCCTGAAGCCGGCCAGCTTGCCGCCAGCCGCGCGGCCACGCCCTGCTTGGCGGCCCGTTCAAGGCAGCGCCGCTGCCGTGCCCCTGTCCCGTCCGATGCCGTGATGGCCTGCGCCGCCGGCCACTACTCGCGGCCCGCGGACTGCCGTCAGCGTTTGCGCTCGTAGGGTTTCTGCCCCGGCGAGGCGGAGACATCGTTGCGGCGGGCGCTGTTGAAGGGCCACCAACCGTCGTCGTCCTTGCCCTCCTTGGCCGGCTCCGCCGAATCATCCGCCTCGGCGTCGCGGGCCGCGGCCAGGCTGCTGCCGGCGTAATTCCCGGACATCGTCTTCACGCAGGCCGCACCGGCGGCGGCACGGGCAACCGCCTGCTCGCGCTCACCCCACTGCGTCGCCCCGGCCTTCAGCTCGGCGATGGTCGCCGCCACGATGGGCCGGCAGGCGTCGTTGGCGAAGCTGTTGCTGCTGAGCGCGACAAGGACGATGGCAGGGCAGGTCAGTTTGCGCATGAGGCTCTCTCGCGGGAAGAAGCATTTCCTGCCCGAGTATACGCGAACACCGGCCCCGTCCGGCCCGCTCGCGGCGTTAAAGCGTAGTGGCCAGACTGTCTCGCCTGCACGACGGCTCCGCCGTACGGGCCGGAAATCTGCTGCTTTTACACCGAAGAAGTGTCCTGACTGTCGTAAAAAGACTACGCGATTGGCACTACGAGCGGGCGCGCTGGCTGATTCGCGCACCTTATCAGGGCGAGGCGCTTGGGCGCATTGCGAACAATTCCCTTCATACAAGGCTTTTCAAGCGGTTATCAAAATGGCGCGGGAAATGCAAAGCGTCCCTTGCTGGTTGCAGGGGAGCATTTGCTCCAGAGAAGGAGATGAAGCTGAAAAACAGGGGATTAATAATGAAATCAATCAAGAATTTTGGCGCAAGTATGATCATCGTCGGAGGGGCTGTTTCGGGATTCGCCCACGCCGGCGGACTGTCCGCAAACATCAGTGCTACCAACAACTACATCTGGCGCGGCCTGACGCAGACCGAGAACGAGGCTGCAGTGCAGGGGGGCCTCGATTACGCCCACGAGAGCGGCCTGTACCTGGGTACCTGGACGTCGAACGTCAACTACGGCGCCGGCGACAACTTCTCCTACGAGCATGACCTGTACGTCGGCTTCGCCGGGGAATTCGCCGGGGGCGTCAGCTACGACGTCGGTTACCTGTACTACAACTACGACAGTGCTGCGGATTTCGACTTCGGTGAAATCTACGGCTCGCTCGGGTTCTCGGGCTTCAGTGTCACCGCTTACGTACTTGCCAACACCGAAGCGAATGAAGGCCCCGGCCAGGATTTCGATTTCGGCAGCACGTTCTACGTCTCGGCCGACTACGGCTTCGAGGTTGGCAACGGCGTGGAGATTGCGTTGCACGTGGGTTACCACGACGGGGATTTCGCTGAAGCCTTCAATGGCGTCACCGACAGCTACTTCGACTACAACATCTCCATTTCCAAGGGCGGTTTCGGTTTCATGTTCACCGATACCGATGCCGACGGCTTCTCGGCCGTCTCCACCAACGGTTTCGACAACAACTCGCCCAAGTGGGTGGTGTCGTACTCGGTGGATTTCGACCTGATGTCGTTCTGAGCCCGCCTGCCCCACCCGGCGTCGCAACCAGTCGGAGACACCTGGTGGCGACAGAGGTGAACCCGGATTCAAAGCGGCGGGTGGGTGCAGCGATGCTCTGCAAGGGGGCCGTACGGCCCCCTTTTCTATTCCTGCCGGGGCAATTCCACGCGCTGCACCGGTGAGTCCGGGCTTGCGAGGCGAGGCCAGCGCTGCAGTGGCCCCTCAGCCGAGAAAGCGCTCCAGGTGCGCCGCCACGGCCGCTGCGCCGCCACCCATCACGATCGTGTAGTGGTTGCAGTCCGGGATTTCGGCGAACTCCAGGTTGTCATTGGCCGCAACCTTGGCGCTGACCGCCGCCAGCGGCATCATCGGCTGCGGCTGGTTCTGCAGACCACGCGGTGCCGTCAGCAGCAGCAGGGGATGCGGCGCCTCGTCGATGCGGGTGAGCATCTCCGGGGCGACCGGCCCGGCGCCGTCGGCCAGTACCGCCGCGGGGTTCACCCCCGAGCGCAGCGCCGGCGCTTCACCGGTGAGATCGTAGGCCACGAAAGCGGCCATCAACGCCTGCCAGTCGCTGACCTCGGCAAACGCCGGGTGCGCACGCCAGAACTGCTCGTAGTCGGCCAGGGAGTTGAAGGTCATCTCCAGCCGCTGCACGGCCGGGCCGAGCAGCGCGCGGATGATGGCATCGGGATCGGCGCCGTCCGGCAGCGGCAGCGCGACGCCGCCGTCCACCAGTGCGATGCGCGTCAGGCGCTGCGGCGCCATGGCCGCGAACTCCAGGCCGATATACGCCCCCAGCGAATGACCGGCATACGCCACCCGCTCGAGACCATAGGCATCCAGCACGGCCAGCAGATCCTGCACATGGCGCTGCAGGCCGAACGGACCCGGCAGCGCACCGCTGCCGCCGCGCCCGCGCAG
>CAYGQN010000100.1:0-3931 GCA_964351795.1 uncultured Gammaproteobacteria bacterium | reverse complement strand
CGGGGGCATAGATGTCGAATTCCCGCGTCAGTGCCTCGACCACCAGTGGCCACACCATGTGCGTGCCGGTGATGCCGTGGACCAGCAACAGCGGTGGTTTGCCGGGATTGGCCCAGCGGGCCACCGTGTACTCGCCTCCCTCGACAGTGATGCGATCGAGCGTCTTGACAGCATTCATTGATTCTTCCGCAGCGGTAACTGGCCAGCGGCCATTTCACAGTGCCGGCGCCGGCGTTGCAATGCCCGGCTGCCAGCCCCGCGGGGCGCATTACCCGAGCTGATCCGGAAGCTGGAATCCACCCAGCCATCACGGGACAATGCTGGCTATGAGCGCCATGCCCCTTACGCTGCACGGCCCGGCCGGGCAGGCCATCCACGAGGAACTCGAACTCCTGCAGGCGCAGCTGCCACTGGCCGGTGCCCGCATCCTGGAGCTTGGCTGCGGCGATGCGCGCAAGACCCTCGCCCTGGCCGCCACCGGTTTGCCCCGGCACATTCTCGCAGCCGAGGTCGATGCCATCGCCCATGCCCGCAATCTCGCCCGCAGCGACGTGCCCGGGACCGTCCGTTTTGCCGAATTCGGCGCCGAGGCCATCGGCTGCCCGGATGCCAGTATCGACATCGTGGCGATGTTCAAGTCCCTGCACCATGTTCCGCTCGCGGCCATGGACCAGGCACTGGCGGAAATCGCCCGGGTGCTGGCGCCGCGGGGCCTGGCGTGGTTGTCCGAGCCTGTGTTCGAGGGCTCCTTCAACGACATCGTGCGCCTGTTCCACGACGAGCAGGCCGTGCGCGAGGCCGCCCTGGAGGCCGTGGGACGCGCCCTCGAGCAGGGCCTTTTCGATTCGGAGGCGCAACTGTTCTTCCTGCAACCGCTGCACATGGACAGCTTCGAAGCCTTCGACAAGGGCATCATCCAGGCCACCCACAGCGAGCACCGGCTCGACCCCGGGACGCTGGCGCGCGTGCGGGCGGCCTTCGAGGCCTGCCGCGGTGAGGCCGGCTACGACTTCCTGGTCCCCATGCGCATCAACCTGCTGCGAAAGCGCGACCCCGCCCGCCTCTGAGCGCACCGTCTGCCGGCGCAGAAGCAAATTTGATCCGGGTCAGGGCGTGCCTGCCCGCCGCGAAAATAATGGCCGGAGATCCACTGTTGATCATCAAAGGAGGATAGTGATGAACCTGATGCCACGCCGTTCATTGTTTGACTTCGACGACTTCCGCGACTTCTGGGCGCCGCTGCGCCAGGCGGACAGCCCCGACGGTACGCTGTTCCCGCGCGTGGACGTGCGCGACAAGGATGACCACTTCGAAATCACGGCCGAGTTGCCCGGCGTGAACAAGGACGACCTGCACGTCACCCTGCACGACGGCATCCTGACCATCGAGGCCGAAACCAGGCAGGAAGACAAGGAAGAGAAAGACAGCAGGATCATCCGCCAGGAGCGGCGCTACGGGAAGTTCGCGCGCAGCTTCAGCGTCGGGGACAGTGTCAGCGAGGCCGATATCGCCGCCGAGTTCAAGGATGGCATTCTGAAGCTCAGCGCGCCGAAGGCGAAACCCAAGGCACCGGAGGCGCGCCGCATAGAGGTGCGCTGAGGCCGTCATTCCCCGGCCCGACGGGCGTTACCGATGTTTCCTGGTGCGCCCGGGGCCGGCTTTCCTGCAGGCCTGCACGGCCAGGGCGCACCACCTGCGCGATGATGGCGTCCGGCGCCTGGCTGGTGAGCAGGCGCCCTCAGACGGCGATGGAATGCCTGGCGCCGGCCCCGCCGAGGTAACGATCGTAGGCCGAGGCGGCAACACGCGACAGCGGCAGGCCGGCCTCGGTCAACCGCAGCCAGGCGCCGTCGATGTCCAGCAGCCCGTCCGCCTGCATCTCCGCCAGCACACCGCGCTCGGCGGCATCCCAGTCCGGCCCCAGCCCGAAGGCTTCGCCCGCGGCGACGGTATCGACCTGGCCGTTGCACATCAGGGCCTCGATGACGCCGGCGCGCAGCCGATCGTCGTCGCTGATGCTCACCCCCTTGGCAACCGGCAATTCACCGGCCTCAATCGCGCGGCCCCAGGCCGGGGTCGCCGCGGCGTTCTGCACGAAGCCGCCGTGGCTGCGACCGATAGCCGTGGTGCCCAGCCCGATCAGTGTCTCGGCCGTATCGGTGGTGTAGCCCTGGAAGTTGCGGTGCAGCCGCCGTTCCCGTGCGGCCACCGCCAGTTCGTCGGCCGGCAGCGCGAAGTGATCCAGCCCGATGGCCTGGTAGCCGCCTTCCACCAGCCGCTCGGCGGCGCCGTCAGCCTGGGCGGCGCGCTCGCTCGAGCCCGGCAACGCCGCCTCGGGGATCATGCGCTGGTTCTTGGCCATCCAGGGTACGTGGGCGTAGCCGAACAGGGCGATGCGATCGGGCTGCATGTCGATGCAGGTATCGATGGTCTCGAGCAGCGTTTCCACGCGCTGGTAGGGCAGCCCGTAGATGAGATCGAAATTGACGCTGCGCACGCCGGCCGCCCGCAGGCCCTCGACCGCGCGTTCCACCATCGCCGGGGGCTGCACCCGGTTGATGGCCTCCTGCACCTTCGGGTCGAACTCCTGCACGCCGAAACTCGCGCGCGTGAAGCCGATGTCACCGATCCGCGCCATCATGGCATCGGTGAGGGTGCGCGGATCGCATTCCAGGGCGAGCTCGGCATCGTGGTGGCAATCGAAGTGCGTGAACACGTCCTCCATCAGCCGCGCCAGGTCGTCGGGCGGCAGCGCGGTGGGTGTGCCACCGCCCCAGTGCAGGTGCGACACGCGCATGCGCGCCGGAAGGGCCGCGGCGACCAGGGCGATCTCCCGGCGCAGCAGGGCGACGTAGTCGGCCACCGGCTCCGGGCGCGCCACGAGCTGGCGATTGCAGCCACAGTACCAGCACATCTGGCGGCAGAACGGCACGTGCAGGTACAGGGAGACGGGCTCGGCCGGGTCGAGCGCCCCCAGCCATCCGGCATAGGTGGCGGGCGGGAATTCCGCCTGGAAATGGGGTGCCGTGGGATAGCTGGTGTAGCGCGGCACGGCGCGCCCGGCGTATTTTTCCAGCACCGACTCGCGGACCTGCCGCGCCGTGCCTGCTGCTGCCTGCTCTGCCACCACTGCCATCGCCCGGACCTCCCCGTAAAACCAAGCCTGGCGGCCATGCTAGGCAAGCCTCCCGGCGGAGGCTTGATGCAGGTCAAGCGGCTCGCCGCACGGACCGCATGGGCAGTGCAGCAAAACGGGAATGACTGCAGGCGTGCCCGGTGTGGCGCGGGCGCCGGGCATTCAGGGCGAATGGCTGTCGCAACAGCCCGGGGCGTGCGTATGTGCGGCGCAGGGCGGCACCGGTACAGACGGCCCGACCGGCGGCGCGCCAGTGGACAACGGACTGCCCTTCGATGCCGCCGCCTGCCTGTGCGGAACGGCGCGCGTCAGGCGTCGCTGCGGGCGCGCCCGCGCTGCAGGCGGGCCGCATCGGCCCTGGCACTGGTGAGCAGCGTGCCGATGGCCCACAGGTCGAGCACAACGCCCACGCCGATAAGTGACCAGGCCACTGACGGCTTGCCCAGCGCCGGCACGAGTTCCGGGGTGGCCAGGCCCACGACGCCGGCTGCCAGCAACATCCCGGCAAAGGCGCTCAGGCCCACGAACGCCAATCGTTGGCGCTGCTGTGCATCTTGCATCTGCCTGTCTCCGTTTGAATCAGCCGTGGTCGACGGAAACCACCGGCTGGGCTTCCTCGTCGCCCACCAGTACCGTCATGAGGTTGGTCACCAGCCGCACGCGATCCGAATCGGTGAGCTGCACGACGCCTTCCTTCTCCAGCTGCTCGATCGCCAGCCGTACCATGCCGACGGCGCCGGCGACGATCTGCTCCCGCGCCGACACCACCGCCACGGCCTGCTGCCGGCGCAGCAT
>CAYGQN010000099.1:0-11479 GCA_964351795.1 uncultured Gammaproteobacteria bacterium | reverse complement strand
CTGGCTGCCCTGGAAGGCACCCAGGGTCGACCCGAGAACGTCCAGGAGATCACCGGTATCGACCCGGACCTCATCGACCTGGTGGAATCCGACCCGGTTGAAGCCATCCGCCGGCTCGAGGAAATCACCAATACCAGCGATTCGGATTTCGAGCTCACCCAGGAACTGCTGGAAGTACTCGGCGCCGAACCCGGCGGTACCGGCGGCGCGTTCTGAGCCCGCTGTACTGACCTGCCCATCAGCGCATGCTGCGGTGGCGGCCTGCGCGGGTACAGCCAACCGCTTATCGCGTGGATCCCGCCGGCGCCATAAGGCTGAACGGGTCTGGACAAGGTTTGATCCGTTCCCTCTCCGTGCCCCGGGGCAGCTTGCAGGCCGCGTGAATCCGGGCAGGGGATCCGGCTCAGTCCGTCTCCACGAGGGTGTAACCCAGCGCCTGCATCTGTTCGCCGGCAATGGCGTTGAACATCGCGTGCCGTTCCGGCGGCCAGTCGGCCCAGCGCTCCAGTGGCGCGAATCCCGCGGTTTTCTCCTGTGGCGTCCAGTCCAGCCCCCGGGAGTCAATGCTGCCCGCCTGCTGGCCCCAGGTGGAGGAGCCGCGTACCGGCAGCGCCTCGGCCGCCGCGAAGTCGTAGCGGGCGGCATCCAGCGCGCAGTTGCCCAGCACGGCCTGCATGGTGGCGCGGAAATCGGTAATCAGATCCTCGTAGCGCAGCAGGCGATAGGGCTTGTCACTGTCGCGGTACAGGGCGTCGAACACCGTGATCTGCCGGGCCGCCTCCGCCCACTGGCGGGTGAACACGTCGTAGCGGTTGCCATGCTTCGGCCCCAGCCGTGAACGCACGGCCGACTCCACCACCGAGCGTCCGTCGCGCACCAGCACCAGCAGGTGCGCCTCTGGAAACAGCTGGAAGCTGAGATCGATGCCCGCCGGTGACGGGGTCTTGGTGACCAGGCGCGGCGGTTTGCTGCGCGCCTGCAGGTAGTCGAGCAGGCCGTTGCCGAGCGCGCCCAGCAGGCCCTGCACGGCGGCGTCGTCGTACTGGCGCTGCCAGATCGATTCCAGCCCACGCCACTGCCCGACCAAAGCACGGGCGTAGGTATCCAGCCGGCCCGCATGCATGAGCAGGTAATCCTCGTACACCGCCGGGCAGCCGTTGGCGTCCGGATGCAGCGTCAGCAGGTCGAACAGGAAGTTGGTGCCACTGCGCGGGGCAATGCCGAGGATCATGATCGGCGGGCCGAAGCTGTCCTGGCTCATGGCTGCGCCCCGATCCCGAAATGCTGCCGGTACACCCGCTGCATAGCCAGGCGAAGGTGGTTCACCACGTCCTCGCGCAGGAAGCGGTAGTCGCGGCCGGCGTCGCTGTTGAAGAATTCCTCGTAGATGGCCGGCGCATCGCGCAGGTAGCGCGCCATCATCGCCGGTCGATCGCAACCCGAGGTCTCCCGCCGCCACAGCACCAGGGGCTGGCGGATGTGCACCGGCGGTTGCTGCACGGCGTCAGCCTTGCGCGCGCCGCAGTAGTGGCCAAGCAGGCGCAGGTACAGGCTCACGTCCTCGCCCACGTCGAGTCGCTCGTCGGCCCCGCCCACCGCCTGGAAGTGCGCGCGTGGCAGGGCCAGCATGGAGAGGCTGTGCGGAAACACGTTGAACAGCGAGTAGTGCAGCAGGTCGGAGCTCTGCAGGCCATGCATGTGCGTGCGGCGTGCCGGCTCCAGGCTGCGCTCGCCGGACAGGTAGTAGTCGCTGAAGCTGAAGGCCGGCTCCCCGACCACGAAGGAGTTGGCCCGGACCTGCGCGGCGATGTAGCCGGGCAGCCAGCGATCGTCGTCGTCCAGGAATGCCAGCAGATCCCCCTCGGCGACCAGGGCCCCGTAGTTCAGGGCGCCGGCCCGACCGCGGGGCGGATCGAAGTTGACGACCTTCATGTCGTCGCTGGCCTCGCTCGCCAGCCACTCGGCCGTGCCGTCGGAGGAGCCCTCGTTGATGACGACGATTTCCAGTTCGTCCCAGGCCTGCTCGCGGACGCTGGCAATGGCCTCGCGCAGCAGTGGCAGCCGGTTGCGGGTACGGACGATGGCGGACACGCTGCGCTCGCGCGTTCGTGCCAGCCAGCGGTCCACCTCGCGCCTGGCAATCAGGGCGGCGCGCATCTTGCGCTTGGTTTCGTCCTGACGGTGGCGCCAGGGTTTCGCGGCGCGGTGCGCGTAGCCGCGGTCCAGCGCCACGTGGTACTCGCGCAGCCAGGCGTCGTGGTCCGCGGTCACGCCGTCGCCGGACATGTAGTAGCGCACCAGCGGCCTGTCCACGCACACGAAGGGCCTGGGCAACTCCAGCGCCAGGCGCAGCCACAGGTCGAAGTCGTGGCTGATGCGCAGGCGTTCATCGAAGCCGCCGAACTCCAGCAGCGCCAGGCGCCTGGAGACGGTCATGGACTGGGTATAGACGAAGCCGCCGAGCAGCATGTCCAGGCGCTGGTTGGCGGAAGCATGCGCGCGGATCACGCGCTCGATGGCGTAGTCCTCCCACACCTGGATGAAGCTGCCATAGGTGATGACGGCCCGCGGATTGCCCTCCAGCGCCGCGACGTGCACCTGCAGGAATTCAGGCAACCAGGCATCGTCGCTGTCCAGGAACGCCACGAAGCGCCCGCGCGCGCAGTCGAGGCCGGCATTGGCGGCGCCACCGGCGCCCCGGTTGACCAGCAACTCGACGATGCGCAGGTTCGGCAGGTGACCGTAGTGCTCCTGCACGAACTGCACGGAGTCATCGGTGGAGGCGTCATCGATGAGCAGTATTTCGAAATCCTGGTAGTTCTGCGCAAGCACACTGTCTATTGCCCGGGCCAGGCGGGCGCCGCGGTTGAAATTGCGGATGATGACGCTGACGGCCGGAGGGGCGACAGCTTCGCTGGCAGCGGACATGAAGGGCTTACCCGGTTGGCATGGAGCGCATCGCGCTTATTGTATCGGATGGCGGCTGGCGCGCCCGCCACGGGTGTAGAAATCGACCCAGCCCTGCAGGACGCGCTGGCCGTACAGCGTCTCGACGCTGCGGCGGCCAGCGTTTCCCAGCCGCTCGCGAAGGCCGGCGTCATCGCGCAATCGCAGCAACTGCGCCTGCGCCTCGGTCGTGGTGCTGAACAGCAGCGCGTTGTGTTCGTGCTCGAGGTATTCACAGTGCCCACCGGAGCGGCAGGCCACCACCGGCAGGCCGCAGGCCAGGGCCTCGACGACGACCCGGCCGAAGGGTTCAAGCCAGCACGGATCGGTGCGGAAGATGAACGCGTCCAGCGAGCGCAGGAACTCGAGGGCATCGACGGCCCCGGCCGGCAGCACCGCCAGCCGCGGCTGCGGCGCCAGCGCCTCGCCGATGACCGTCGCGCCCATCAGCCGGACGGCGATCCCCGCGTCGAGCAGGGACTGGTACAGCGCCGGGTCCTCCGGATGGTGCTTCTGCGCGACGTCGCGGCTCAGGCGGCCGATGGTCCAGGGCCGGTCGGGGCGGGCCCGGTCCGGCACGAAGCGCTCCAGGTCGATCGGCGAATGATGGATGATGCCGGACAGTCCGGCGGCGAGGGCGACCAGCCGCGAGGTGTACACCAGCTCGGCAGGGCCCTTTTCGGCGGCGTTGATGCGGGCGAGGGTCCGCCGCAACAGGCGCGGGTCGAACACGTTGTGAATGACAATGAGCCTGCCGGGGTGCAGCGCCTCGAGCCAGTCACCGAGCGGGAAATAGGTGCCGACGATGATAACGGTATCGCCATGCATCTCGGCGGCGGCGCTGGCATCCAGCGGCTCGATCGGCAGTTCGCGGGCGAAAGTGGCGGCGACGCTGCCATCGGCGTGAACGCTCACCCGGGCACCGCCACCGAGCAGGTGGAACAGTTCGCGGGTACGCCACTCGCTGCCGCCGGCCGCGTTCCACATCGGGTTGATCAGCCGGATCCGCGGCGCCGCGCTCATGGCAGGCGGCCGGGGCGGTACAATGACGCCGTGCCCAGGGTCTTCGGGGGCGGCCGGAAACCAGCCGATGGCCCGGCCCGACCGCGATGGCCCGATGACGGCCGGCCGGTGTTGGCAGCCGCCCCGGGAGCCGGGCCCGGGGACCTGCCACGAACAGGGCAATGCCCGGGTGGGCAGCCCGTGGGCACGCGGGCCGACATCCGCGCGCGAGTCGTGCATGCCGGCCGTCGCCGGACAGGATCCACCGTGCCGGCCAACCGTCGCAGCGGCGCAGCAGCCCGGTGCGTGGGGCGGCCCGTCGCACCACAGCCAGGGGCAACATGACAGTCGTGCATCCGAGTCCCGACAGCGTGCCGATACCGGTGTTCGTGCTGGCCCCCAAGGGCCGCTCGGGGACGACCTGGTTGTGCAACCTGCTGCGGATGCACCCGGATGCCGCGATCCCTGCGGCGCCCCTGGCGCGCGAGGACTGGCTGCTGCATTTCTCCCATCATCTGCGCCTGTATTCTCAATCCATCGAGCAACGCGTCGGTACCCGCAACCACGAGCCCGAGGACGCCAGCGGCTTCGCCGCGCGCGCCATGGCCGGTTTTGGCAGGGCCATGCTGGCGCTGGCCATGCCGGCGGACAGCCAAGCGTCCCACATCGTGTTCAAGACGCCGACGCTGGCGGGGATCCGCAACGCGGCGGACATGTTTCCGAACGGGCGCGTGGTCGTGATTGTACGTGACGGGCGCGCCTCGGTTGAATCCAGCATGCGCTCGTGGCCGCAGTTCTTCGACAACAATCTCAGCCTGGCGACACAGCGCTGGGCGGAGGCGATCCGCGAGCTCCTGCAGCTCATGGATGACATGCCCGGCCGGTTGATGACGGTGCGCTACGAGGATCTGTACCTGGACCCGCAACGGCGTCTGCGCGTGTTGCTGCGTTACTGCGGGCTGGACCCGGCGGCTTTCGATCCGGCATGGCTGGAGCGCGTGCCGTTGCGCGGCTCGTCAGTGCATCGACCCTGGCGGGGGGATTTGTCCTGGAAAGGCATGCCCGTGCCCGGGGATTTCGATCCGCTCGGGCGCTTCTCGCACTGGAGCGCCGAGCAGCACCGGGCCTTCAACCGCATCGCCGCGGATTGCCTGGAAGCCTTCGGCTATCGGCCGCAGTAAGCCCGGCCCAAGCGGCTACCGCCGCCCGGCCACGTCAGCCCGGACAGGGGCGGCTAGGTCATGGCGCTGAGCAGGCCGCGGCCCTGCAGGGCCGCTATGCAGCGCCAGAGCTCCTGCTCCAGGGTAGCGCCGCGCTCGGGAAAATGCCCGGCCGCGAGCTCGAACAACTCCTCGACGCTGCGGGCCGGTTCACACCAGTGCATGATCGCGCGTGCCAGCGCGCTCATGCCGAGTTCGTGCTTCGGCCCGAGCCGGTAGTAGGTGTACTCCGGATTCAGCCAGCCCGGCTCGCCGTCGCTCAGAATCGTGGCGCTGAAACGCTGCTGCCAGGCCGGCTCGGCGGCCGGCCGCAGAAGGCTGTCCTCGTCCGGGCCATGGCGGCTGCTGTCCATGGCTCGACATCTTCGCGCTGCGGGGCCTGTGGCACAATAGCGGCGAATCGATTCACAAGTGATGGACCACGCGCCCGTCCGGCAACATGTCCGCCGCGTGACACCTGCTTGCCGATGACCTTGCCCTGGGGAGGGTGCTCATGTCGCTGTATCGGGCCACGCTGTTGCCGTTGCTGTCGCTTGCGTTTGTCGCCGCCGCCATGGCAGCGCCGCCGAACGTGCTGGTGGTGGTCGTGGACGACGTCGGTTACTCGGATCTCGGTGCCTGGGGCTCGGAGATCCGCACGCCTTCCATCGATGCCCTGGCCGCCGACGGACTGCAGCTCACCAATTTTCATGTCGCCCCCAATTGCTCGCCGACCCGCGCGATGCTGCTGTCCGGCACCGACCATCACCTGGCCGGCGTGGGCACGATGTTCGAGAGCCTCTGGCAGACGCCTGAAGCCGAGGGTCGCGAGGGCTACCAGGGGGTGCTTGCCGAGCGGGTGGCGCCGCTGCCGGCGCTCATGCGCGAGGCCGGCTACCGCACCTTCATGGCCGGCAAGTGGCACCTGGGTACTGTCCCGGACAAGCGCCCCCATGCCCGCGGCTTCGACGAGAGCTTTGCCCTGCTGGTGGGGGGCGCCAGCCATTTCGAGGATGCCGCCGGACTGGTGAGTTTCCAGGCCAGGGCGCCCTACAGTGAAAACGGTGAGCTGGTCGAGCAGTTGCCGGAAGGGTTTTTCTCCACGGCCTTCTACACCGACCGGATGATCGGCTACATCGACAAGGCCCGGGCCGAAGGCCGGCCGTTCTTCGGCTACCTGGCATACTCGGCGCCGCACTGGCCGCTGCAGGTGCCGGAGGTCTGGCTGGACCGCTATGCCGGCCGCTATGACGCCGGTTGGGACGTGTTGCGCGAGGAGCGCCTGGCGCGCATGCGCGAGCTCGGCCTGGTAAGCGCCGGTACCGAGGCGTTTCCGCGCCTGGAGAAGGTGCCGGCCTGGAGCGCGCTGACCCCGACGGGCAGGCAGATCGAATCGCGGCGCATGGAGCTGTTCGCAGCCATGGTGGAGAATCTCGACCATCATCTCGGCCGGCTGGTGACGCACCTCCGGGACACCGGCATGTATGACAACACGCTCATCGTGTTCCTCAGCGACAACGGCCCGGAAGGCAATCACATGACCGACATCGCCGACAATGCCTACTGGGTGCCGGCGAACTTCGACAACCGTCTCCAGAACATGGGCCGGCCGGGTTCTTATGTCTGGCTGGGCCCGGGCTGGGCGCAGATCGGTGCGCTGCCACAGCGCCTGTACAAGTCATTCACCAGCCAGGGCGGGATTCGCGTGCCGGCAATCATCAAGGGCGTTGGCGAGACGGCCCGACGCGGGCGCGGTGCGGCCATGACTACCGTCATGGATATCACCCCGACCCTGCTCGACATCGCCGGCAAGGCGCACCCTGGCCGGCGCTGGCAGGGCAGGGATGTCGAACCGCTGCGCGGTCGCTCCATGGTGGACTGGCTTGCCGGTCGCCGCGAGGCGGTGCATGCCGCGGATGCCGTGTTCGGCTGGGAGCTGTTCGGTCGCCGGGCCATTCGGCAGGGAGACTGGAAAATCCTGTGGCTGTGGGCGCCTTACGGACCCGGCCGCTGGCAGTTGTACAACCTCGCCGAGGATCCCGCGGAACGCCATGACCTGGCGGCCCAACATCCAGAACGGCTGGCCGCTCTGGTGCGCGAGTGGGAACGATACGCCCGTGAGACGGGCGTCATCGTGCTGGAATCGGATCGGGGCTACGGCAAGTAGGCGCCGGCCCGGGGGCGCGACATTGCCCGGCTCGCGGGTTGAAACTGCGCTGACCACGCCACGCAGCGCCCGCTGGCGCCGCCGCGGGTCTACTCGTAGGAGTGCTCCGGGCCGGGAAAGCGCCCCGCCTTGACGGCCTCGCCATAGGCGCGGAAGGCGCCGAAGATGCCCTCGCCACTCTCGGGCAGGAAGTTCTTGACGAAACGCGGCACGCGGATGTCCGGGGGCGTGATCCCGAGCATGTCGTGCATCACCATGATCTGCCCGTCGGTATGCACCCCGGCGCCGATGCCGATCACCGGCACGCTCAGCGCCCCGGTGATCGCCTGTGCCAGGGCGGTGGGCACGCATTCCAGCAACACCACGCTGGCGCCGGCCTGCTCGAGCATGCGGGCCTCGTTGATCATCGTCTGGGCCTGATCGGGGTCGCGACCCTGAACGCGGAAGCCACCGAAGCGGTTGATCGACTGCGGTGTCAGGCCCATGTGCGCACACACCGGGATGCCGCGCTCGACCAGCAGCCGGGTGGACTCGGCGATCCATTCCCCGCCTTCGAGCTTGACCATGTGCGCCCCGGCCCGCATGAGCTGCGCGGCGTTGTCGAGCGTCAGGCCGGCGGTGTGGTAACTCATGAACGGCAGATCGCCCATCAGCAGGGCGCCGCGATTGCCGCGCCGGGCCATGGTCAGGTGATAGACCATGTCGTCCATGGTCACGGGCAGCGTTGAGTCGTGGCCCTGGCAGACCATGCCGAGCGAATCGCCCACCAGCAGCACCTCGATGCCGGCGCGGCTGGCGAGGTCGGCGAACAGCGCGTCGTACACGGCCAGGCAGGCGAACTTCTCGCCCCGCGTTTTCATCTGCTGCAGGGTGGTGATGGTGACTCTGCTGCGTCCGTCATGCGTGCTCATTCGTAGTGTCCCCTGGTGCGTGCCGATCAATAGCCGGAGGTACGATCCGGAATGATGATGTGCTTGTCGGCGGCGTAGCGTTCCCAGTGTCCGGCCAGGCGCGCGAGCACCTCCGGATGGCTGCCCGACAGGTCCTGCTGCTCGGCGGGGTCCGTGGCCAGGTTGAACAGCTCCCATGCGCCCGGGCCGTAGGGGGCCGGTGTCCACACCAGCTTCCAGTCGCCGTCGCGGATGGCGCGCTTGCCGAACAGCTCCCAGCCGGCCCAGTGGCCCTCGGGGTGCACGTCTGTGGCGCTGCCTTCCAGGACGGCCAGCATGGAGCGGCCCTCGATGGCCGCGATGTCCCGGCCCCGGTAGCGGTTGCCGGGCCCGGGCACGCCGGCCAGCTCCAGCAGCGTCGGCAGGACGTCCATGGCGCTGGCGAAACCGCTGAACCGCCGTGCCCCGGCGAAGCGGGCGGGGAAGTGGGCGAAGGCCGGTACGCGGATGCCGCCCTCGGTGGTGAAGCCCTTGAACAGGCGCCAGGGGGCGGTGCCGGCACGGCCCCAGTTCGGCCCGTACCAGATGTAGGAATCGGCATTGCCGATGTTGTCGTAGCTGTTGTCGCAGCAGGCCTGCGCCCAGGTCGCGAGCGCCGGCCAGCCGCGGTCGAGATGATGGCCCTCGGCACCGTTGTCGCTCATGAAGAAGATGAAGGTGTTGTCGTACTCGCCGATGGCCTTCAGGTGCGCGATGAGCCGGCCGACGTAGCGGTCCAGGTCATCGACCATGGCCGCGTAGATGGCCATCTTCTTCGCCTCCAGGGCCTTGTCGGCGTCGCTCAGCGCATCCCAGGCCGGTTCGCCCGCCAGGCGCGGTGCCGCTTGCACGTCCGGCCCGACCAGGCCAAGTGCCTGCATGCGCGCCAGGCGCTCGGCGTGCAGGGCATCGTAGCCGCCCTCGTAGCGCCCGGCGTAACGGGCTATCGATTCCGCCGGTGCCTGCAATGGCCAGTGCGGCGCGCTGTAGGCGAGGTAGCCAAGGAACGGCTGATCGTCACCGGCCTGGCTGTCGATGTACTCGATCATCCGCTCGGTGTAGAAGGCCGTGGAATAGAAATCCTCCGGCAGCGCCGTGATGGCCTCACCGTCCTCGCGGTACTTCGCCTGGCCCGGGCCGACGATCGGCTGCATGTCGAAGTGGCCGGCGCCGCCCTGCAGCAGCGCGAAGGAGCGCTGGAAGCCGCGCGCCGCCGGGCTTGTTTCCGGGCTCAGGCCGAGGTGCCATTTGCCGGTCATGAAGGTGTGGTAGCCGGCATCGCCGAGCAGTTCCGCCATCCAGGCCACGCGCTCGTTGAGGTAGCCCTCGTAGCCGGGCCGGCCCTGCTGGTTGGGTGCAAGTTCCTCGAACATGTTGCCCAGGCCGGCGATGTGATTATCGGTGCCCGACATCAGCATGGCCCGCGTCGGCGAGCAGGTCGGCGCGGTATAGAAGCCGGTGAACATGACGCCCTCGCCGGCGAGGGCGTCCAGGTTGGGCGTGGCGATATCCTCGCCGCCGTAGACGCCGAGGTCGCTGTAGCCGAGATCATCGGCAACGATGATGAGGATGTTGGGCCTGGCGAGCGCCGCGGGTGGATCTGCCGGCACCGCCGAAGCGGCAGGCTCGGGCGCGGGCGATGGCGGCGCGTCCGTGCCGGCGGCTGCCGGGCTCGATGGCCCGGCCGGTGCTGCCGGCGGGCTGTCCGTTGCGGCCCTGTCGCAACCGGTCAGCATGAGTACAAGCGACAACAACAGCGCGGCAATGGCCATGGCGGCCGGATTTCTCGCGGACATGCTTCCCCCTTCCCCGTTGGCCCGGCCCGACCAGCGCGGGCAGCGACCTGCGCGGCAGCTTATCAGAACCGGCATGCTGGCCTCACCGTACCCAGGTCACCGCCAGGGTGAGGGTGAAGAAGCCGAGCAGGTTGCCCACCATGGTGACACTGGCGATGAAGGTGGGCTGGTAGTTGTACCGCTCCGCCATCAGGAAGTTGAACACCGCCGGGGGCAGCACGGCGAAAATCAGCAGCATGTCCGCATGCAGTGGCGGCAATGCGAACCAGGGGCGCACCAGCATGAAGGCCGCCAGTCCGGCGGCCGGGCGCAGCAGGCCGTAGCCGACCCCGGCGGCGAGCTGGCTGGAATGCACATCGGCGAAGCGTGCTCCCATCGCGAACAGCACCAGGGGTATCGCCACGTCGGCGAGCATGCTCACCGGCGTGGCCAGTACCGTGGGGAGGCGGACATCGGCGATGCCCAGTGCCAGGCCGATGGCCATCGAGACCATCAGCGGCGAGGTGAGCAGTGCCCGCCAGTGCATGCGGCCGCTGAACATCATCTCCCCGCCGATGACATTCATCGCCGTCTGCACCACCATCAGCAACAGCGCCGGCTCCAGGCCGGCTTCGCCGAAGGCCAGCAGCGCCACGGGCAGGCCGGTGTTGCCCGAGTTGTTGAACATCGTCGTGGCGATGACGGCACGACGGTCATGTCCCATCGCCCGTGCCACCGGCCAGGCGATGGCGCCGCAGACCAGCAGCACTGCGGCCGCGGCTGTCAGCAGCGAGGCGGTTTCAGCGAAGTGGTACTCGTAGCCGGGCAGGCGATCAATGAACAGCGCCGGGAAGAACAGGCCCGGCGTGAGCCGGTTGATGGTGGTCAGGTCGGGGCTGAAGCGACGCCCGTACAGCCAGCCCAGGGCGATGATCAGGTAAATCGGCACGATCACATCGACCAGGCTGAGCAGCAGGTTCACGGTGGGCGATGCCTCAGGCGAGCATGTGCTCGTAGGTGAACAGGGCGGTGACGTCGATGAACAGCATCGCTGCTGTGAAGCGCGCGTTCCAGCGCAGGTAGCTGTGTGCCGGAACACCGAAACGGCCCTGGATGAACAGGTGCAGGCCGGACATGGGCGAGATGGCCACGCCGCCGGACCAGGCCATGAGAAAGGTCAGGCCGAGGAGATCCGGCGCCGGCGACAGCGGCAGCAGCAGGCCGCTCCAGGTCGATACCGCGATGATGGGATGCAGGCCGATGGCGCCCAGCGCGGTGGTCGACAGCACCACGATGGCCGCCTCGGCGGCACCGAAGCCCTGGAAGGGCAGCTCGAATGCCAGGGCCCGGGCCAGTGCCAGGGTGCCGACAGCGAAGATGCCGGCCGCGATGAACAGCACCAGCTCGCTGGACATGCCGGCCAGGTCCTCGTGCACGAAGCGTCGCAGGCGCGGCCCCAGC
>CAYGQN010000098.1:9295-11543 GCA_964351795.1 uncultured Gammaproteobacteria bacterium | reverse complement strand
GGCCTGCGTGCTGGTGCAGTCGCTGGCGCGGCGCGGCCATGCCGCCACCACGGCACTGACCCGCCCCGATGGCCTGGATTCCCCACTGGTGCACGAGGCTGAAGTGCTGCGCCTGCTGGCCCGCCACCGCTTCCGGCCGGACTGGCTGCGGCGGACCGACAGCGGCCAGCGCGAGCGCGACGCCACGGTGCTGGCGGGCCTGCTGATGGACAACCTGGCGGCAGGCGCATGAGCAGGCCCGCGCACCCGCCCCGACGCGGACAGGGCGCGTCATGAACACCGACCACGACCGCCCCGACGCGGCGATGGTGAGCGCGGCCGTGGACCGGCTGCGCGCCGGCGGCATTGTCGTGCTGCCCACCGAGACCGTCTACGGCCTGGCCGCCGACGCGGAGAACCCGGCCGCCGTCGCCGCGGTGTTCGCCCTGAAGGGCCGGCCGGCCGATCATCCGCTCATTGTGCACATAGGCTCGGCCGGCCTCATGCACCGCTACGCGCGCGAGGTCCCCGCCGCCGCCACGGAACTGGCCGAGCGCTTCTGGCCGGGCCCGCTGACACTGGTACTCCGGCGCACGGCGAAGGCCGCCGATGGCGTCACCGGCGGCCAGGACACGGTGGCCATGCGGGTGCCGGCGCATCCGCTGGCCCTGGCGGTGCTGACCGCCTTCGGTCATGGCCTGGCGGCGCCGTCGGCGAATCGCTTCGGCCATGTCAGCCCGACCACGGCCGCCCACGTGCGCGCGGAGTTCGGCGCGGCGGCGCCGATGATCCTCGATGGCGGACCCTGCCGCGTGGGTATCGAGTCCACCATCGTCGACCTGACCGGCGCCAGCCCGCGCGTGCTGCGCCCCGGCGACATCAGTGCCCCGGCCCTGAGCGCGGCCCTCGGCCTGCCGGTGGCGACCGGCCCGGCCGCGGACAGCCCGCGCGTGTCCGGGGCCCTGCGCAGCCACTACGCCCCCCGGGCGCAGACCCGGCTGGTCGACGCCGGCACGCTGCCGCAGGCCCGCGACCGGGCGCAGCAGCAGGGCCTGCGCGTGCAGATCATGAGTCTGACGGTGCCGCTCGGCGACAGTGCCGGTGTCGCCATGCCGCCGGCGGCGGCGGATTACGCCCGCCACCTGTACGCGGCACTGCGCCTGCTGGATGAGCGCGCCGATCTCATCCTGGTGGAGACGCCGCCGGCATCGGCGCCCTGGGACGCCGTGCGCGACCGTCTGCAGCGGGCCGCGGCCGGCCGCGACAAGCCGCCGGACGGCGCGGGCTGACGGCGCCCGGCCGCGGCGGCCGCCGTGGCCATGATCGGGATCAGCGCGGGCGCGGCGGGGAAGCCCCAGCATGCCCCGGAACGGACTCGTGCGTTGCATTGCGAGCGCGCGGGCGCCGCAACGCCAAGCCCGAACCAATGGGGGTAGCAATCATGGCAACCTGGTACCTGGTCAGCAGCGCCACGCGGGCCCGCGTCTTCGAAGGTCAGGGGACGAACCAACCGTGGCGGGAGTTGTTCGACATGGTCAACCCCGCCCAGCGGCAACCACGCCAGGATATGGTTTCGGACCGGCCCGGCCGGGTCGCCAACAGTGCCAGCGGCCAGCGCCAGAGCTTCGCCGAGCCGACCGACCCGCGCGAGCACGCCGCCGAGGACTTCGCCCGCGACATCATGCACAGGCTGGAGGCCGCCCGGAACTCGGATTCATTCACCGGGCTGGTGCTGGTCGCGCCGCCGCATTTCCTCGGCCTGCTGCGCGCGGCCATGGGCGAGCCGCTGCGTCAGTGCGTGGACGCGGAGATCGGCAAGGATCTCACCACCGAGGACACAGCCACGCTGCAGGCGCACGTACGCCAGCTCAGCTGATCGCACTCGCGGCGCTGCAGGGCAACGCGGCGGGCTACATGTCGCGCCAGTTGCCGAGCCGCTCGAAGGCCTCGGCAACCCGGATGACGGTGTAGTCGTCGTACAAGCGACCGGCGATCATCATCCCCACCGGCAGACCGTCCACCATCCCGCAGGGCACGCTGATGGCCGGCTGGCCGGTGGTGTTGAACGGGTTGGTGTTGCCCAGCATGGCGTGCACCATCGCGGCCTGCTCGGCGATGGGTGCATCGGCGCCCGTGATCGGCGTGGCGGTGAAGGGCACGGTGGGCATCACCAGCACGTCGCAGGCCTGCAGCGGCTCGCTGTAGGCGCGGCAGACCTGCGGTCGCAGGTTCTGGGCCTTGGCATGATGCGTGCCGGCATAGCGGCGGC
>CAYGQN010000098.1:0-9195 GCA_964351795.1 uncultured Gammaproteobacteria bacterium | reverse complement strand
CGGCGGCATCGAGCATGAAATCCGACGCACCCTGCAGGATGATGGCGAAGAAGATGACGCCGGCGTCGAAGTGCATGGGGATGGACACCTCGCAGACCTCGGCCCCGGCGCCGGCCAGGCGCTCCACCGCCGCCATGACACACTCATCCACGCGCGGATCGCTGGCGCCGAAGCCGAGTATCGGCCAGACCTGCTGGCCGAAGCCCTCTTTCACCACGCCGATCTTCAGGCCCTTGACGCCGGCCCCCAGCGCCGGCCGGTAGTCGCGCACGTAGTCGGCCGGCAGCCGTGCCTGGCGCGGGTCGAGCCCGTCCGGGCCGGCCATGGCGGTGAGCATGAGCGCGACCTTCTCGACCGAGTCGGCCATCGGGCCGAGATGGTCCAGCGTCATGTCGATCATCATGCCGCCGGTAAAGGGCACCAGCCCGTAGCTCGGCTTGAGGCCGCAGACGCCGCTCCAGGCCGCCGGTATCCGAATGGAGCCGCCCTGGTCGCCACCCAGCGCCATCGGCACATCACCGGCGGCAATCACGGCGGCCGAGCCGGAAGACGACCCCCCGGTGGCATGCGTGGGCCGATGCGGGTTCAGCACCGGGCCGTTGAAGCAGGTCTGGCTGTGGCCGGCGAAGCACAGGTCCTCGCAGTTGGTCTTGCCGACAATGGTGGCACCGGCGTCGAGCAGGCGCGTCACGACGGTGGCATCGCTGTCGGGCACGTAGCCCTCGAGCACCGCCGAGCCGTTCATCGCCGGCATCCCGGCCACGCAGATGGAATCCTTGACCGCCAGCTCCAGGCCCGCCAGCGGCCCGCTGGCCGCACCCTCCACCCGTCCGCGCACGCGCCAGGCGTTGTAGGGGTTGTCGGCGGGCGCCGGGCGCTGCCAGCCGGCGCGCGGGTAGCGCTGGGCCGGCAGATCGCAATCGGCGTCGGTGAGTTCGTCGATGCGCTGGCACACCGCCAGCGGCCCGGCCATGAGGTCCCGGTACAGCTCGAGCTCTTCCGGTTCCAGTGACAGGCCCACGTGACGGGCGATGGCGGCGAGTTCACCCCGCGTGGGTGGATGCGGTCTGCGGGCCAATGGCGAGTCTCCTTCCCGGGCAATCATCGGCATCGGCGTCGCCGGGAACGACGTCGTGCGCGCCTGCGCGGATGGCAGCTGGTGGATACGATACTACATACAATCTTGTCGGCGGATCGGCCTTGCTCTAATCTGCTGCGGCCGGCGCCGTCAGCCGCCCGGCACATGCAGCGATACGGCTGACACCTGTCCCGGGGGGGAGAAAGCATGTCGGATGTGCGCTCGCATGACTGGGTACGCCACCACGCAAGGCGACGCCCGGAGGCAACGGCCATCGTCGATGCCGGCAGCGGTGAGAAGCTCAGCTACCGCGAGTTCGACCGGCGCGTGGAGGCCTGTACCGCCCTGCTGCTGCAGGACTACGCGGTGCAGGCCGGCGACCGTGTCGCGACCCTGGCGCACAACTGCGCGGAGATCTTCATCGTCCAGGCGGCCTGTGCCCGGCTGCGGGCCATCTTCCTGCCACTGAACTGGCGCCTGGCGGAGCCGGAACTCGATTACCTGCTGGCCGACGCCACGCCGCGGGTGGTGTTCGTCGATGCCGAGTTCGACGCGGTGGCCCGCTCGGTCTGCGCCCGCGCGGCCGGCACGCCGGTCATCAGCGTTGCCGCCGGCAGCGAGGGTGCCGCCGCCCTGACCAGCGGTCGCAGTGCCGGTGAACTGCCGCCCGCCTCGCACGAGGATCCCTGGCTCATCCTGTACACCTCCGGCACCACCGGCCGGCCCAAGGGCGCCCTGCTCACCCACGGCCAGATGGTGCTGCAGATGGTCGGCCTCGGCGCCGAGTACAACATCACCAGTCAGTCCGTGGGCCTGACCTACACCCCCACCTTCCATGCCAGCGGCCTGTTCATGTTCGCCAACCCGCTGCTGTTCTTCGGTGGCACCACCTGGCTGATGCGACGCTTCGATGCCGCCGAATGCCTGCGCCTGATGACCGACCCGGCCGTGGGCATCACGCACAACCTCGCCATTCCCACCAACCTGCTGATGATTCGGAACCTGCCCGACTTCGCCGGGGCACGCCTGGACGGCATGACCATCGCCTCGGGCGGCGCGCCGGTGCCCACCCCGCTCATCCGCGAGTACGCCAGCCATGGCGCCGTGATCCCGCAGGTCTGGGGCATGACCGAGCTGTGCGGCGTGGTCACGAGCCTGCCGCCCGAGCGCAGTATCGACAAGGCCGGCTCCTGCGGCCCGCCGCTGATGAACATGGACATTGCCATCGTCGACGCCGACGGCCACTTCCAGGACACCCCGGGCACGGTGGGGGAACTGGTCGCCCGCGGGCCGATGGTGATGCGCGGCTACTGGGGCCTGGGCGAGCGCAACGCCGAGTTCTACCTGCCCGGCGGCTGGTTCCGCACCGGCGATGCCGCCAGTATCGACGCGGAGGGCTTCGTCACCATCGTCGGGCGCTGGAAGGACATGTACATCTCCGGCGGCGAGAACGTGTACCCGGCCGAGATAGAGGACGCCATCTACCGCCTGCCGGCGGTGGACGAGGTTGCCGTGATCGGCGTCCCGCACGCGCTGTGGGGCGAGACCGGTTGTGCCTGCGTGGTCGTGAAGGCGGGCCACAGTCTCGAGGAGGATGCCCTGCTCGCGCATTGCCGCAGCCAGCTTGCCGGCTACAAGGTGCCCAAGCAGG
This sequence comes from uncultured Gammaproteobacteria bacterium, assembly GCA_964351795.1. Classification (GTDB taxonomy): domain Bacteria; phylum Pseudomonadota; class Gammaproteobacteria; order JADZEE01; family JADZEE01; genus CAYGQN01. The sequence goes on along the minus strand of CAYGQN010000098.1, from coordinate 6,466 downwards.
TGGTCTTCCTGGACGAGCTGCCGCACAGCGCCAACGGCAAGATTCTCAAGCACGTGTTGAAAACCCGGATGGGGCTCGACGCCATCGGTGCCGTCGGCACTGCGGTGTCGCGTTCCTGAGCCACCTGAGGAGAGCAGCAATGGACATCGAGGAACTGGCGGCGCGCCTGCAGCGCATGGAAGACATCGAGGCCATCCGGTCGCTGAAGATGCGCTATTGCAGCGCCTGCGATGACAACTACAACCCCGAGGCCATCGCCGCCTGCTTCACCGAGGACGCCGTCTGGGATGCCGGCATGTTCGGCATCTGCGAGGGCCGCCAGCAGATACGCGAGTACTTCGCCGCCGCCCCCGACAACATCTCCTTCGCGATCCACCAGGTCTCCAACCCGTCCATCGAAGTGGACGGCGACAGCGCCCACGGCCAGTGGTACCTGCTGCAGCCCATGGTCATGCGCGCCACCGACCGCGCCTACTGGCTGGCCGCCCTGTACCGCGAGCGCTACCGCCGCGTGGATGGGCAATGGCTGATCGAGCACCTGGCGCTGACCATCCGGGCCATGAGCCCCTACGAGAAAGGTTTTGCCATTGAGCGAATCGCCGAGTTGTGAGCCGCGCCCGCCGGGCGCGCATCTGCACCATGTCCACCTGTTCACCCGCGACTGCGATGCCACCGTCGCCTGGTGGACCTCGATGCTCGGCGCCGAGGTCGCCTTCGACGGCGAGATGGGCGGTTCGCGCAACGTCTTCCTGCGCGTGGGCGAGGGCCGCCTGCACCTGTACGACCAGCGCCCGCGCGACAGCGGCCGCGGCGGCGTCCATCACGTGGGGATCCGCGTACATGGCCTGGCGGCATTGCACCAGCGCCTGCTGGCGGCCGGCGTGGCGCTGCGCAGCGGCATCCGCGAGTTCGGCAGCTGGCGCTACCTGATGTGCCCGGCCCCCGACGACGTCCTGCTGGAGCTGTTCGAGATCGACACCAGCGCCATGGAACCGGCGCTGGCCCGCTACTTCGGTGACAGCTCCGACATCCCGCCGGGGCAGGCCCGATGATCGCGCCGCAGGCCGTCAACGCCGGCGAGGCCGAGGCTGCCATTGCCGAGGCCGACGTGCCGGTGCTGCTGATGGTGCTGGTGCACCTCACCGGCGACACCCGCTGGCTCGAGCCGCCGTTCCAGCCCGCGCGCGATACCTATTTCTTCGCCGACGAGTCCGGCGGCCTGGCGCCGGAACTGCAGGCCGAGGTCCGGCAGGCGGCGCTGGAGGCCGTGCTGGACTACCACCAGGGTCGCCTGCCGGCACCGACGGCCATCGACGATGCGCTGTACCTGCGCATGATGCGCGTGTGCGTGGCCGAGGCCGTGCCGGCGGAGTACCTGCCGATGATGCTCGAGGAGATGGGCCTGCGGCGCCGCGAGGCCACGCCCGCCAGCCCGGCGCCGACGACGCGGTCGGACTTCCGCGTGCTCATCATCGGCGCGGGCATGTCCGGGCTGTGCGCGGCGATGAAGCTGCGCGAGGCGGGCATCGACTTCACCGTGATCGAGAAGAACGCCGGCGTGGGCGGCACCTGGTTCGAGAACATCTACCCGGAAGCGGGCTGCGATGTGCCCAACCACTTCTACTCCTACTCGTTCCGGCCGAACCCGGACTGGAGCGCCTACTTCTCGAAGGCGGAGGAGATCCGCGAGTACCTGGAACGCTGTGCCGGCGAGGCCGGCATCCTCGAACACATCCGGCTGCGCACGCGCGTGCTGCAGGCCCGCTACGACGACAGCAGCCAGGCCTGGCAGGTCACCCTGGAGGACGCCGATGGCAATCAACGCACGGAAACCGCCAATGCCGTGATCTGCGCGGTGGGCCAGCTCAACCGCCCCAAGGTCCCGGCCATCGAGGGCGCCGACAGCTTCCGCGGGCCGGCCTTCCATACCGCGCGCTGGCCCGAGGATCTCGACATCCGCGGCAAGCGGGTTGCGGTCATCGGCACCGGCGCCAGCGCCATGCAACTGGCCAGGACCACGGCCGAGGAGGCCGAACGGCTGCTGATTTTCCAGCGCTCGGCGCAGTGGGCCATCCCCACCCGGGATTACCATCGCAGCGTCAGCGACGGCAAACGCTGGCTGCTGAACAAGGTGCCTTTCTACGGCGCCTGGTATCGCTTCACCCTGGTCTGGCGCTTCAGCGATCACCTGCTGGCCACCGTGTACCGCGACCCGGACTGGCCCTGGCCGCAGCGGGCCGTCAACGAGCACAACGATCGGCATCGCCAGCGGCTGACCGAGTACATCATCGAGGAACTCGGCGAGCGCCAGGACCTGCTCGAGAAGGTGCTGCCGGATTACCCGCCCTACGCCAAGCGGATCCTGGTGGACAACCACTGGTTCCGCACGCTCACGCGCGAGAACGTCGAGCTGATCACCGAGCGCATCGACCGCATCACGCCCACCGGCATCGTCACCGGCGACGGCCGTGAGCACGAGGTGGATGTGATCACCTACGCCACCGGCTTCGATGCCAACCGGCTCATGGCCGGCATCGACATCCGCGGCCGCGATGGCGTCAGCCTGGACAGCGTCTGGGGGGCGGACGACTCACGCGCCTACCTCGGCATCACCGTGCCCGGCTTTCCGAACCTGTTCTGCCTGTACGGGCCGAACACCAACTCCGGCCATGGCGGCAGCATCGTGCTGATTGCCGAGTGCCAGGTGCGTTACGTGCTCGGCTGCCTGCAGCGGATGCGCGAGGCGGACATCGCCGCACTGGAGGTACGCGAGGACGTGTACACGCGCTGGAACGCCTACATCGACGGCCTGCACGAGAAGCTCATCTGGACGCATCCGGGCATGGACACCTGGTACCGCAACCGGCACGGCCGGGTGGTGTCGATCATGCCGTTCCGGCTGGTGGACTACTGGCAGTTCACGCGCGAGCCGAATCTCGAGGACTTCCGGCAGGCCCGCCGGCAGGCAGCGGGCTGACGCCGGGCGCGGCGGCCGGCATCACAGCGCCGGCCGGCACGTATGCCACTGGCAGGCCTGCTCGTAGGCGTTGGCCACGCGCAGCAGCGCGGCCTCGTTGCCCGGCGCGGCGGCAAACTGCACCGCCATGGGCGCACCGTCGGGCAGGTAACCGCAGGGCAGGTTGATGGTGGGCGCGCCGCTCAGGTTGAACGGGGCCGTGACCCGCAGCAGCGGCGGGAAGGACTCGAAGGGCGCCACCGTGCTCGGCGGGAAGTCGGCAACCCGGATGTTGGCATTGGGCGTGGCCGGCAGCATGAGCACGTCCACCGTCTCGAACAGGGCCGCGGTGGCGCTGATGTTGCGCTGGCGCTCGATGGCTCCGCGCGCGTACAGCGGGCCGGGGCAGGCCCGGCCACGCTCGAGCAGATCCCGGAACACCGGCCCGTATTCCGCGGCGCGGGCCGGGAACAGCGCCTCGTGGGCGACAGCGGCCTCGGCGGCAAGCATCATCCAGACCTCCTCCACGCCGGCCAGAATGCCGCTGGCATCCACCTCGCGCGGCGCGGCCCCGAGGGCGGCCAGGACCCCGGCCGCGGCCTCGACCGCCGTGGTCAGTTCCGCATCGATGCCGGTTTCACACAGGGCCGGGTCCACGCCGATGCGCAGGCCTTCGAGATCCTGGGCGAGGGCCGCGGCGTAGTCCACCCGGCGATCATCGCGCGAGGTCGGATCACCGGCATCGTGGCCCTCGATCACCTGCAGCACCGCGGCGGCGTCCGCCACGCTCCAGGTCATCGGGCCGACATGATCCAGCGTTTCGGCCAGCGGGAACACGCCACGCCGGCTGACCTTGCCATGGCTGGCCTTGAGCCCGACCACACCGTTGGCCGCCGACGGAAAACGGATCGAGCCGGCGGTATCGGTACCGATGGCCAGGTGACACAGGGATGCCGCCATGGCCGCGCCGCTACCGCTTGAGGAGACCCCGGCCCAGTAATCGGCGTTCCAGGGGTTCACCGGTACCGGCGCGCCGACGGGGTAGCCGTACAGGGCGAACTCGGTGGTGCGCAGCTTGCCCAGGAGGATTGCGCCGGCCGCGCGCAGGCGTTCCACCACCGCGGCATCGGCCGCCGGTACTGTGTCCTGGAAAAGTGCCGAGCCGCAGGTCGTGGGGATGCCGGCGGTGGCGACGATGTCCTTCACCGCGAAGGTGACGCCGTGCAGCGGCCCGAGGTAGCGGCCCGCGGCGATCTCCGCCTCGGCCTGGCGCGCCGCCGCCCGGGCCTCGTCCGCGCACACGGTGACGTAGGTCTGCAGGCGGGCATCGAGGCGCTCGATGCGGGCCAGCATGGCCTCCACCACCGCGACCGGCGATACCTGCCCGCCCGCTATCAACGCGGCCACGGGCAGCAGCCCGGCCGTGCACAAGCTTGTTTCGTCGGTCATGCTGCCCTCCAGGTTGCGCGCGGAAATCCGTGGCCGATGTTCAGGCCTGGCCCGGGCCGAGCGCGACGGCCTCCAGGCCGGCGAGATCACGAATGCCGATCTGGCGACCGGAGACCGAGATGAGATCGCTGGCGCCCAGGCGCTGGATGGCGCGGCTGACCGTCTCCGGCGCCAGGTCGAGATAACTGCCGATGTCGTAGCGCGACATCGGCAGGGTGAACGTCCCGCTGCCGCGGTTCAGTGCGGTCAGGCGCTCGTGCATAAGCAGCAGGAAGCCGGCGACGCGCTCGTCGGCGCCGTCGTGGCTCAGGCGCACCAGCAGGGCGCGGTCCTGGCTCATGCGCTCGGCAAGCTTGTGCAGCACCCGCGGGTAGATGTCCACGCCGGCCCGGTTCAGCACTTCCAGCGCCGCCAGCGGGAGTTCGCAGAAGCCGGCGCGCTCGAGCACCACCATGCGATCCGCGCGCCGTTCGCTGCCGAGCGATGAACCGCCCACCATGTCCGAGGGCAGATAGAAACCGGTGACGATCTCACGACCGGCGGACTCCGTGACCACCGCCTTGGCCGAGCCGGATCGAAGGAAATACACCGAGGTGCAGGGGTCGCCCTCGCGGTACAGGCTCGCCCCGCGCGGCAGCGGCGCCAGCACGCGCATGTGTTGCTGCAGCAGCGGCAGGGCCTTGGCATCGATGATGTCATCGGGCAGGCACATCGGTCGCAGCCAGCAACCCGCACACGGGGCACCACCACGCGCGCTGGTGACCCGCGGACTCATGCCGGCAACCCCGCAGGTGCCATTCGCGCACGCCGGCGCGGGCGATCAATCATCACCACCTCCGTCCACGGCGACCATCACGGCCAGGTGGGGTTCCTCGCTGATCACGCGGGTCTGGTGGCCCTGGCCGGCGGTATCGTCCAGCAGGACGATCTCGCCGGGGCCGAAGCGACGCATCTCGCCAGTGCCGGCGGTGACCTCCACCTGGCCACGCACGATGACCGCGTACTGGCGGCGCGGCGCCGGGTGCCAGTCCTCGAAGCCACCACCGGGCATGTACACGAAGGTTGCCGAGCGGGTGCCCGCCAGCGTGTGGATGGCGATCGGGCCGGCCGGCGGGGCATAGTCGCGCATCGACAGGGGCAGCGTGGCCTCCTCGAAGTACGACCTGCCGCCGGCATCCTCGGCAAGGCGGACCACCGCCAGCGGCGGTGCCTCGGCATCACCGGCAGCGGCGGGGCCGGCCGTGGCGAGGAGCAGGGCCAGCGTCATGCAGACGCGGCCGAAAGCGGGCTTGGGCATCGGGACAGACCTCGGAACCGAATGTCTGCCCCCATCATACCCGACCGGCGCGCCAGGCAAGAGCGCGCAGCGCCGGTTTCCTGTCGCATATCAAGTCGGCGCGTCGAGGCGCCTTGCTATGCTGCGGTGATGGACAACAACAACAACGGATCTCGCACCCTGTCGCTGCGGCGCGTGGCCATCGATACCTACAAGGAAAACGTCGCCTACCTGCACCGGGACTGCCACGTGTATCGCAGTGAGGGCTTCCAGGCCCTGTCGCGAGTGGAGATCTGCGCTGCGGATGGCGGCGCGCCGGTGCTGGCAACGCTCAACGTGGTCGACGACCCCGCCATCACCCGGCCGGACGAGCTGGGGCTGAGCCTGGAGACCTTCCAGGTGCTCGGCCTGCCCGAGGGCACCGCCGCCACCGTGGCCCATGCGCGCCCACCGACCTCGCTGCTGGCCGTACACCGCAAGATTGCCGGCGAACGCCTGGACTACCCCGATTACGAGGCCATCACCCGCGATATCGTCGAGCACCGCTATGCCAAGATCGAGCTGGCCGCCTTCCTGGTGGCCTGCAGCGATACCGGCATGGAACGCGACGAGGTCCTGCACCTGACCCGCGCCATGGCGGCCAGCGGCGACCGGCTCGACTGGCATGAAGCCCTGGTGGCCGACAAGCATTGCATCGGCGGCATCCCCGGCAATCGCACCAGCATGCTGGTGGTGCCCATCGTGGCCGCCCACGGCATGTTCATCCCCAAGACCTCCAGCCGCGC
>CAYGQN010000097.1:0-11628 GCA_964351795.1 uncultured Gammaproteobacteria bacterium | reverse complement strand
GGGCGGGGGGGGCCTGCGCACTGGCGGCCGGACTCGGCATCGCCGCGGTGCCGGTCAACCATATGGAGGGCCACCTGCTGGCGCCCCTGCTGGCGCCGGACCCGCCCGCGTTCCCGTTCGTCGCTCTGCTGGTCTCTGGCGGGCACAGCCAGATCATCCGCGTGGCCGGTGTCGGCGACTACGACATCATCGGCGAGACCATCGACGATGCCGCCGGCGAGGCCTTCGACAAGACCGCCACACTGCTCGGCCTGCCCTACCCGGGTGGGCCGCATGTCGAGCGGCTGGCCGCTGGCGGGCGTCCGGGGCGCTTCCGTTTTCCGCGGCCGATGACGGACCGGCCGGGCCTGGACCTCAGCTTCTCCGGCCTGAAGACCTTCGCCGCCAACACCATCCGCGACAATCCCGATGATCCGCAGACCCGCGCCGACATCGCTCATGCCTTCTGCGAGGCCGTGGTGGAGACGCTGGCCATCAAGTGCCGGCGCGCGCTGCGCCAGACCGGCTACCGGGATCTCATCGCCGCCGGCGGCGTCGCCGCCAATACCGGCCTGCGCGAGCGCCTGCGCGCCGTGGCGGCCGAGGCCGGTGGCCAGGTGCGGTTTCCGGCGCCGGGGCTGTGCACCGACAACGGCGCGATGATCGCCTTCGCCGGCGCGCTGCGTCTGGCGGGTGGGCGGCGCGACGGAGCCATCCAGGTACGACCGCGATGGCCGCTGGGGGAGCTGGCGGTGCCCGGGCTTCAGGGCAGTGCGTAGGTCACGCCGGCGCGGGCCAGCAGCCGCTCGTTGGCGCCGGCGGCATGCAGGCGGACGTCGGCCACGCACTGGCGTCTGCCCACGCGCAGCATCTCCGCCCGCGCAATGATGTCGGCGTCCGGCCCCGGTCGACGCAGGAAGTCGATGTCGAGGTGGCTGGTCACGGCCATCACCTGCGGGCCGACCGCACCGAACACGGCCACCCAGGCGGCGGCGTCGGCCATGTCCATCAGGGTTGGCCCTGAGACCGTGCCGCCGGGGCGCAGCTCAGCCGCGCCGGCGGGCAGTCGCAGCTCGGCGGTGCCATAGCCGATCGCGCTGATTACCAGCGCGCTGGCCGGAAAGGCGTCGTGGAACAGCCGCCGTGCCTCGGCGAGCGAGCAGGCGGGTGGCTTGTCGGTTGGCATGGAGGGCTCCTTGGCTGTTGCGAGGATATCAGCCCCCGCAGCCATGCTGCGGCGCACAAGGCAAGCCTTTGTTTTCCCGGACGAAAATTGGTTGACAGGTTGGTACCCCGGCCGTATCGTCGGTACCAATCCACGGTATGCGTGCGTCTGCTGCCCTTGCAGGCCAGCGCTGCCGTCGTGATGGGGGCAGGAAAACAAGGGATTACGGCGGGAGCCCGCCACGCCTACCTGCAGTCTCAACAATAAAATCGATTCGGCGTTGAACTATTTCGGAACGGTAGCGGACTAAGGGACTCGGGGGTCACTCCAGGCAATACTCCTGAAGCAGTTTCCCAAGGGTTCGAACCAAATAAGAAAAGCCGGCTGTGGCAACAGCCGGGTTCCACGCTCGAAGGAGGTCCAAATGCATATCAGAAAGTACCCGAAAGGGTTCTCCCGCCGGCATTTCATGCAGGCAGTGGCTGCAGGTGCGGGCGCCGGCGTTCTCGCTCCGCTGTGGGATGTCATCGCCGCCGATGGCGATGTCACCAAGGCTTACCCGGACGAGTTGCTGTCACTCGATGAATTCACCGGTGGCAAGCTCAAGGCCGGCGACGTGCTGGACGCCAGCAACGTCGACATCGTCAAGGATCTGCTGGATCCCATCGCCTACATCCAGGTGAGCCAGCAGGGCCGCATCATCGACTTGCAGGACACCACCACCGACATCATGCGCCTGAATCCGCCGCCCTACCTGGAGGCGACGCTGAACAACCGCGGCAAGGCGAAATTCGATGCCAAGGGCAATGTGGTCACCCAGGACGGCCAGCCCTGGATCGGCGGCAACCCCTTCCCCGACGGCACCACGGGTGCCGAGGTTCTGGCCGGGCACAACCTGTCCTGGGGCCGCCACGACGTCACCACCTACACCATCGACGAGTACGACATGGATGGTGACGGCAACGAGCAGTACCACTACCAGTTCTTCTGGGTGGAAGTGGCCGCGGTTGCCCGCACGGTGATGGACCCGAAGCCCTACTTCACCGGCCACGAGGACAAGATCCGCTACCAGTCCGCGGTGTGGACCTACCCGAACGACGTCAAGGGTACCTCCATCCTCAACATCTGGCCCTACGACCAGACCCAGTACCCGGATTTCTACGGTTACCTGCCCGCGTTCAAGCGCGTGCGCCGGTTCCCGACCAACCAGCGTTTCGAGCCGGTCATCGCCGGGTCGACCTTCTACCTCACCGAGGCCTGGATGACCGGTGATCCGACGCTGACCTGGGGCAACTTCAAGATCGTGCACCGCGGACCGATGCTGGCCTGCGCCGACGGCGGCTGGAACCCGAACAACGACAACTGGATGCCCGCGCGGTGCGGTGGCAAGACCGGCAAGAAGTTCTGGCGCCAGCCGATGCAGCTTGTCCCGGAGGCCATCGTGGTCGAACTCGAGCCCACCGGCTACCCGCGTTCGCCCTACAGCAAGAAGCGCATCTGGTTCGACGCGCGCACCATGACGCCCATGACCATGGTCAGCTACGACCGCCGCGGCGAGATGTTCAAGCAGTGGGAAGGCACTTTCAGCACCTACGACATCGGTGGCAAGACCCGCATGGACGGTCAGAAGCACCCGGTGTGGAGCTGGAACACGGTGCACTCGCACGACATCCAGAGCGACCGCATCACTTCCTTCTACCAGTGCGAGTCGATCTCCGGCGGCTACAAGTCGCAGATCAACTACGAAGGCGCCTACGACATGTACTGCACGCAGGCTGCCATCCGCCGCCTGGGTACCTGATACCCCCGAGGCGTGTGCTTGCAAAGCCCCCGGCAACCCCGGGGGCTTTTTTTATGTGCGGCGGCCGGAGCAGGGCCGGGCAATGTTCCGCGCTCAGGCCGCGGTGGCGTTCTCGGGCTGGCGCAGTGCGGCGATCAGCATTGCGTAGTACTCCTGGAAGGCCTCGGCGATGGTCATGTTGGTGACCGTGTAGAAGTCCGGCTCGCGCAGGCGGTTGACGGACGCGAACACGGTCTCGGCAACCAGGTGTGCATGCACGCCGCGGAAGGCGCCGGCCCTGATGCCATCCTCGACGATGCGGCGCAGGCCATCCACACGCTCGCGCAGGTGCGCCTGCCACAGGGCCTGGCTTGGCTCCCAGGCATCGATATCGTTCACCAGCGCGGTGGACATGCGCTGTGCGGCGGCGATGGCGGGCCGCAGGTACTGGAAGACCCGTTCGTCCGGGTCCAGTGTTGGGGGCGAGGCTTCCACGCCAGCGCGCCGCAGTTCAACGAAGAAATCGCCGATGACCCTGAGCACGAGTTCATCCTTGCTGGGCGCCAGCTCGTAGATGCTGCGCCTGGAGCAGCGCAACCGCGAGGCGATGCCACCGACCGTGAGGCCGGAGAACCCCTCCCGCAGAATGATCGATTCAAGGCGTTCCAGAAGTTCGCAGTGCCGTTTCTGCGTTCTGTCCTCGCCCTCGGGTGATAGCTTGGTATCCATTCGTCCTGACCCGTTACGCGATGTTCTTGTTATGAAGTCAATGCCCGCAACCGGCGCCTCGTAGTGTAGCGTCCGACAGCGCCTCCAACGACACGCTTGCGCCCCCCGTTCGTTGCCGCCGCGCCAGCCTGCCGGAGCGGGTCTGCTTCCCCCTGCGCCACAGTCAAAAATGCTGCAACGCATTAAAATTCCGACGGTTTCGTCGTGTTGACAGTCTAGGCCAAGCTGATAGAGTGCGGTACCTCGCAATGCGGTTCAGTACCAACAGTCACCCGGAGCTCTTGATTGCCTGGCTGGCCCTTCCGCAGCGCGAAATGCCGCCGGTGGACCACTGCCGGCGCCAACGATAAACCAGACAAAAAAGAATCAAGAGCGGAGGGTGCATCACTGCACCTGACGGGGAGTTCGACCAAGCAGACATCCCGCAGCATCCCGGGCCGCCCGCTGCCCGGGCGCGGTCCATCTGTGTCGGCGCAACTGCCAGCACCACGATTCCACGGAGCTCAGGCCTGACATGCACGGTTTTCGCCATCGCCTCGCGCACTTGACCATGAAATACCGCGGTCTGACCGCGCTAGTCATCTTCGGCATCACCGCGTTCTTCGCGGTCGGTCTGACCAAGGTGGACATCCGCACGATCTTCTCCGACCTGTTCCCGGAGAGCCATCCTTTCGTGCAGACCTACAAGGACCATCCCAATTTCGGTAACCCGCTCACGGTTACCGTCATGGTCAAGCGCAAAAACGGTGACATCTACAACACCGACACACTGGAGAAGGTGTGGCAGCTCACGCGCGACATCGATCTCACGCCGGGCGTGGACCACGACCAGATCATCTCCATCACGACCGAGAAGGCGCGCTACGCCGAGGCCACGCCGTTCGGCCTCGACATCAAGCCGTTGATGGAAGACCGGCCGCCACAGACCGAGGAGGAGATGGAGGAGTTCCGCAGCCGCGTGGACAAGTCCCCCAACGCGCGCACCTTCCTGATCTCCAGCGACGAAACGGCGACGATGATCTCGGCCACCTTCATCGAGCGCCTGCTCGATTACGGCGAGGTCTTCGCCTTCGTCCAGGACATCGTCGAGAAGGCCGAGGACGAGAACCACGAGATCTACGTCGCCGGCCAGCCGATTCTCACCGGCTGGGTCTACACCTACGAAAAACAGATGCTGCAGATCTTCGGGATCACCGCCGCGGCGCTGCTGTTCTCGCTCATCGTCTACATGCGCAACCTGCCGGGCGTCGTCACGCCGGTGGCCGTGAGCGTGGTGGCCGCCGTCTGGGGTTTCGGTTTCGTCGGCTGGATAGGGGACCCGATCGAGCCGCTGATCATGGTGGTACCGCTGCTGCTGGTGGCGCGCTCGTTCAGTCACTGCGTGCAGTTCATCGAGCGTTACTACGAGATCTTCTACGAGGTGAAGGACCGACGGCAGGCGGCGGAGATCGCGCTTGGCGTGATGATGGCGCCCGGCGTGCTCGGCATCGTCACCGACGCCGCGGGCCTGTTCCTCATCGGCCTGGCACCCATCCCCGTCATGGAACGCTTTGCGATCTTCTGCGGTTTCTGGGCCATGATCCTGGTGCCGGCGAACCTGTTCCTCACGCCGGTGCTGCTGTCGATGTTCCCGCCGCCGCACAACGTGGAAACCCTGATCGGTCGCGGTGACGAGAAGTCCTGGCACAACAAGATGATCGCCATGCTCGCGGTCATTGGCACGCTCAGCCACGGCAAGCGCGCCCGCGTGACCACGGTGGTGACCTCCATCCTCACGGTCGTCGGCGTGTGGCTGATGTTGCAGATCCAGGTGGGTAACCCGGTGGAGGGCAGCAACCTGCTCAAGCAGGACTCCGAGTTCAACACCGCCGTGCGCGCGGTCAACGAGCATTTCCCCGGCCTGATGACGCTGGAGATCGTGTTCGAGGGCAAGGGCGACCAGCGCATTTTCAGCCTCAGCGATACCGTGAGCACCATGACGCGCCTGCAGCGCTTCCTGGAGCAGCAGGAGGACCCGCCCGAGGCCACCCTGTCGCTGGCCGACTACACGCCGGAGACCAATCGCCTGTTCAACGGTGGCAACCCGAAGTTCGCGCCGCTGGACGACAACGACCAGGCGGTCGGCGGCGCAACCGGTGCGCTGTTCATCGGTTCCAGCACCAAGAACTACAGCCACGTCACCGACTTCACGCTACAGAACGGCACCGTTTCGCTCTGGTACAAGAACAACAAGCAGGAGACGGTCGACAAGGCGCTGGAGCAGACCCGCGAGGCGCTGGAACTGGTGGGCACCGACCACGAGGGCTTCCGCATCCGCCTGGGCACCGGCGCCATCGCCCTGCAGCAGTCGGTCAATGACACCGTGGACAAGTACCAGTGGATCATCCTGGCGGCGCTGAACTGCGTCATCCTGGTGACCTGCTCGTTTGCCTACCGTTCCATCGCGGCCGGTGTGCTGCTGCTCATCCCGGTCAACCTGTCCAACGTGCTGCTGGCAGCGGTGATGGTGCTCATGGGCATCGGCCTGGACGTGAACAGCCTGCCCATCGCCGCCATCGGCATCGGCGTGGGGATCGACTATGGCATCTACCTGCTCAGCCGCATCTGCGAGGAGTTCCGCGACAACCAGCATCACGGCGATGCCATCCAGGCCGCGGTAACCACCACCGGCAAGGCCATCTTCTTCACCGCCACCATCGTGCTGCTGGGGATCCTGCCCTGGTACTTCCTGTCGGAGCTGAAGTTCCTGGCCGACATGGGCCTGCTGCTGGTGATGATCATGCTCATCAACATGGTGGTGGCGCTGGTCGTGCTGCCCCTGCTGGTGTACCTGTTCAAACCCGGCTTCGTCGAGCGCGAACACCTCATCATTTCCGAGAGCGTGGACCTAAGCCAGCTGGTGAAAGCGGAGGGCAAGGCATGATCCGGAAAACTCTCGCGAAGCTTCTCAGGACGGGCAAGACCATGCGTTCATCATTGCATCCAATCATCGCCGCCGGCCTGCTGGCCGCCGCCGCCCTGGCCATTGCCGCCGACCGGCTGCCGCCGGAGCTGGAGCCGGTGTTCAGTGCCACCGCGCATGATGCCTTGTTCGGCATGCAGATCCGGGGCAACGAAGGCCTGGCCGTGGGCGACCATGGCACGGTGCTGCGCAGTAACGACAGCGGCGCCACGTGGACGCCGGTGCAGGTGGCTGATACCGAGGCCGCCCTGCTGGGCGTGAGCATGGCCGGTGATCGCGGGCTCATCGTGGGCCAGGAAGGCCTGGTGCTGCGCAGTGACGATCGCCAGAGCTGGGAGCGGGTTGACAGCGGCACCGATGCACGCCTGCTCAACGTCGCCCTGCACAGTGACGGCCGGGCGTTCATCGTCGGCGCTTTCGGCCTGCTGCTGCGCTCCACGGATCACGGCCGCAGCTGGGAGCAGCTGACTCTCACCTTCGACGACTACATCGATGAGAAAGGCTACGAGCCGCATCTGTACGACGTGCTGTTCGGCGCCGATGGTCGTGTCTTCGTTGCCGGTGAGTTCGGCATGATCATCGCCTCCAGCGACGGTGGCGATACCTGGGTTGGCATCAACCGAGGCGAGGAGTCGGTGTTCGACATGCACCTCACGCCCGGTGGCAATGGTTTCGCGGTGGGCCAGAATGGCCTGGTGCTGCGTACGCGGGACGGTGGTGACACCTGGGAGCGCATGGATGCCCCGACGGAGTCCAACCTGCTTGGTGTATGGAATTCGGAGTTCGACGAGGTGGTCATCGCCGGCATCCGCGCCCTCCTGCGCAGCAGTGACAACGGCGAGACCTGGCGGGCCGGCGAGCAGGACATGATCATCCGCTCCTGGTTCCAGGGGATCGCCAGTGGCAGTGCGGATTTCAAGATGGAGCGCGGCACGGTGACCCAGGAAGTCGTGTACGTCGCCGGCGCCTACGGGCTGGTGGCCCGGGTGGTCGAGTAGTTGTAAAAATGCAACGTTCCTGACGACCGGGAGGCGCTCGGGAAACCGGGCTCCGGTGGCCGCAGTGCAACAAAAAAACTGGCTTGTAGCGGCGTTTTAACATGCCTATACTGGCCGCAAGGTGGTACCTCGTGTACAAATCCAGTACCGGGGTCAGTGGCTGAATCACGACAACAGTGAGCCAGGGCCACGGAACATTTCGGGGGCGCAGCGGGGCAGTCCGGCCCGTTGCGCGTACAAATGGTTAGGGAGAGCGGAATTGACTACTAAAACCAAACTAACGGCCTTCGCCCTTGCCGGGCTGGTCGGTGCGACCGCGCCCGGTGCGACATTCGCCCAGGGCAGCAAGTGGAACATCACCGGTCTCGTGCGCCAGGAAATGGCCTATTCCATCGGTGGCAACAACAACCCCTTCAACCAGTGGGGCAACCCGTTCAACGACACGTTGCCGGCCTTCCACGCCGGTGCCGAGGGCACGCAGTTCCCCGCGGCCCTGCAGGCGCCCCAGGCGCTGGGTGCCACCGGGCCGGTGTTCCTGGATCCGGCCCTTCGCAACGTCGCCTTCAGCACGCCGCCGACGGCCACGCTGCCCGGTACCATGCCGCGCGCATTCAGCGACAACTTCATCGGCAACGCGCTGCCGGCGGTGTCCAATGCTCCGCCTATCGCTGGCGTACCTGAAATCTACAACGACGAACCGAACTGGAACATGTTCGCCACCCGCGTGCAGGTGGACATCCAGTACAGGTTCTCCAACAGGCTGTCGGGCTACCTGCAGGTCCGGGCCTTCGGTGAGGCGGCGCACACCTTCAGCGACGCCTACGACCGTTCGGATTTCTTCTCCGGCGGCTTGCATGGCCGCCGCGCCAACCGCCTGGAAGCGAACAACAACCGCTGGATGGTCGACCTGCCATCCGCCTACCTCGACTACAACGCCGGCTCGCTGTGGCTGCGTGTCGGCAACCAGCAGATTGCCTGGGGCGAGGCCATCTTCTTCCGCGTGCTCGACGTGGCGAACGGCCTGGACCTGCGCCGGCATTCGCTGCTCGATGTGGCGGCCGAGGAGTTCTCCGACAAGCGCGTCTCCTCGCCGGCCATCCGCGCCAGCTACAGCTTCAACAACGGCTGGGAGATCGACGCCTTCGTGCAGATGGCGTCGCCGACCGTCTACGGCAACCTCAACACGCCCTACAACGTCATCGCCTCGCAGTTCATCCCGGTCTATGGCGATGCCCAGGACGAGTTGCAGAACAAGGTCAATTTCGGCGCCCGCATGAACCTCAACGGGGTCTTCCATCCCGACCTCAGCCTGACCTTCATGGCAGTCAGCCGAATGAACCCCGATGGCTGGTTCAAGTGGAAAGAGGCGCCGCGCGACGATCCGCGGTCGCTGTGCCTGTCAACCTTCGGCCTGGATACCGCGCTCGGCGTTGCCAACAGCTGTACCGCGTTCGCCAGCGGCGGCCAGGGCGTGCACAGCCCGAACGAATGGGACGCCACCGCGGCGCGGTCGCGGCTGGATGCCGTGGGCGGTCTGACGGCGCACTTCAACGACTTCGAAGCCACCCGCATCATCAATGCGGCCTTCGGTCTGCCGCCACCCATCGACCTGCCCACCCAGCGTGCCAACCTCGGCGCCTTCTTCGGCCTCGGCCCGCTGCGTGGTTACATCGAGCCTGAGTATGACCGGGAGGTCATCCTCGGCGCCGGCTTCAACTACATCATCACCGCCGACCCCACCTCCTTCTTCGACCAGATGGTGCTGCGCGGCGAGGTGGCCTACACGCCGGACAAGGAGTTCACGCCGATCACCTTGTCGCAGACCCCGATCACCAAGGACGAGGTGGTCATGGCGGCGATCATCGAGAAGTACCATCGCTTCTCGCAGAACTTCCCGGCCACCTACATGGTGCTGCAGTACATGTGGCGCAAGGAGTCCGACCTGTTCGGCCGGCACCTGAGCGGCATGAACCAGCGTGGCACCAGCAATCCCACGCGCCAACCGAAGGGTGTCGGTGATTCCAACTACGTGGTGTTCGCCCTGCAGCAGCCGTTCCCGAACCTCATCTGGCGCGGTGATCTTGCGGTGCTGGCGGATCTGCGCGGCGGCATCCTGCTGCAGCCGGGCCTGCGCTACAAGCCGAGTGCCGAGTGGCAGTTCGACCTGTATGCCAACGTGATCGCCTCTGACGAGAACAACGACACCATCATGCAGACGGTGAATTTCGCCGACGAGGTTTTCGCCCGGGTCAGCTTCTTCTTCTGATCCCGAGGCGATACGCAATACGGGAAAAGCCGGCTTCGCGCCGGCTTTTTTCTGTCCGCGCTCTGGTACATTGCCGAAGCGATCATCGCCCCTGTGCCCGGCCCCCCGGCCACGGCATGACGGGCGCCAGGCTGTCGGAGGACACACATGCGCAGTGCACTAGCCCAGGAGGCCGCCGCGCCGGCCGGGCCCGGTTCCGATGTCATGGGCGAAGCCCTGCGGCTGCTGGAACTGGGCGGCCCGGTGGTGGCCATCCTGTTCGTGGTGTCCGTGGCCGGGCTGGCCATCGCCCTGTACAAGTGGCTGCAGTTCGGCGCTGCCGGTGCGGGGCGTTTCGCGCGCCTGGACAGCGCTGTAAGCGAATGGCATCGGGGCAACCGCGAGGAGGCCCGCCGGCACCTGGACGGCCTGCGGCTGCCGCTGGCGCGTGATGTCGCCTGGGCGCTGGATGCGGCGGGGCAGGCCGAGCCGGCCATGCTGCGCGAGGAACTGCAGCGGCGTGGCAATGCCTTCATCAGCCCCTACGAGCGCTTCCTGCCGGGCCTGGAGCTCATCTATTACCTGGCGCCCGTGCTTGGCCTGCTGGGTACGGTACTCGGCATGATCGAGGCCTTCCGCGGCCTGCAGAGCGCCGGTGGCAGCGGCGACTCCAGCGCGCTCGCCGGTGGCATCTGGGAGGCGCTGCTGACGACCGCGGTGGGCCTGTCCATCGCCATTCCCTTCGCCGTCATCCACGCCCTGCTGGAGGCGCGCCTGAACCGCATTGTCGAGCAGGTCAACGACGTGCTGACCCGCGTGGTCACCGGCACCCTGGCCGGCGGCGACTGATGGAGCTGGTCAGCCGCAGGCGGCCGGCCCGGCGGGTGACGCTCACCCCGCTCATCGACGTGGTGTTCATCCTGCTGGTGTTCTTCATGCTGCAGACCAACTTCCTGCGGCCGGCATCGCTGGACCTGGGGACGCCGGGCAAGGCCGGAGGCGGCGCCGGCGGCCCGGCGCCGATCCACATCGAACTGCACGCCGACGGCAGTGCCTGGCTCGATGGCCGTCGCAGCGACGATGCAGCCCTCGCCGATGCCCTGGCCGGCCGCGCCGCCGACGCCTCGACCCGCGTGGTACTGGCCAGCGATGATCCGGTGCCCGTGCAGCGCATCGTGCGGGTGCTGGACATGCTCAATGCCGCCGGGCTGGCGCGGGTCTCGCTGGTGCGCGCCCGGCGCTTCGAAGAGGACTGATTGCCGATGCGAGCTGCCACCCTTCGCCAGTGCCACCGCCTTGCGGCCGTCTCAAGCGTCTTGCCGGCCGTGCCCGGGCGCGGCCGAATCCATCACCGGGCGGCAGGCCCCGCCAGCAGCCGCTGCATCAGCGGGCGGGCATGAGCGGCTTCGGCAGCCAGGGCAAGGCGATCGTGTCACGCCGGCGCCAGAAACAGGGCCGGCGCGAAGAGAACGTCGTGCCGATGATCAACGTGATCTTCCTGCTCCTGCTGTATTTCATGATTGCCGGCAACCTGTCGCCCGACACCGACGTGCCGGTGGCCCCGCCGGTGTCGGCCAGTGAGTCCGCCCTGCCACGCCACCTGCCGGAGCTGGCCATCGACGCCGATGGGCAGTTGTTCCTCGCCGGCCGGGCGCTGACAACCGAGGCCCTGGCGGGCCGGCTGCTGGTCGACGGCGTGCCGCCCGAGGCCGTGCGGATCCGGGCCGACCAGGCGGCCGCGGCGGGGGTGCTGACCGCGGCCGCCTGGTC
>CAYGQN010000096.1:0-11690 GCA_964351795.1 uncultured Gammaproteobacteria bacterium | reverse complement strand
GCCCGGGCACCGCCCTCCACCTCCGGGCCTTCCTGGAACTCCCCACTGATACTGTTGTCGCCGGTGGCATCCGCGCCGGACTCGGCACCGATTTCCCCGGTGACGGCCTTCAGCTCCTTCATGCCGATGCTGTGCAGCTCGTCGATGGCGCCGTTGAGCATCAGGCGGTCCATGAGCGTGTTGATGCGCCGGGGTACACCACGGGTGAACTTGTGGATCTCGGTGAAGATGCCGTCTTCGAACTGTGGATCATTGTCCCAGCCTACCTTGGCCAGGCGATGGGTGATGTAGGACTTTGTTTCGGTGTCCGACAGGGGGCGCAGATGGTAGGCGGCAATCACGCGCTGGCGCAGCTGCTCCAGGCCCTCGCTGCGGATGATCTTGCGGAACTCGCGCTGGCCGAGCAGGAAGCTCTGCACCAGGGGCTCGCCGTTGTAGTCGAAGTTGGACAGCATGCGCAGCTCTTCCAGCGACGACCACGGCAGGTTCTGGGCTTCATCCACCACCAGCAGCACGCGCTGGCCCTGGTCCACGATTTCCTTGAAGCGTTTTTCCAGCTTGTTGAGCAGGGTCGCCTTGCTGGCCCGCTCGTAGGGGATCTCGAGGTCCGCGGCTACCAGCCGCAGCAGGTCGTGGTCCTTCACGTTGGTAGTGACGATCTTGATGACGACGATGTCCTCGCCTTCGAGCTCCTTGAACAGGTTACGCGCCAGCATGGTCTTGCCGGTGCCGACATTGCCCGTGACCACGATGAAGCCCTGGCCCTGCTGCAGGCCGTAGCGAAGATAGGCCATGGCCCGCTGGTGCCCGCGGCTCTTATAGAAAAAGCTCGGGTCGGGGTTCAGCTGGAAAGGCTTGCCCAGGAGGTTGTAGAACTGTTCGTACATGATTCGCTGTAGCTTGAGTATCGTTTTGGCGGGGCCGCGGCCGTAAACCCTGCTAGAGGCTCATGTCCAGGAAGGCGCTGATGCGGTTCTCGGTGAAACTCAAGCCGCGACGCGGAGAGTTGTTCTCCGTGTACTGGTAATCGAGTGTGCCGGAGATGCGCGGGCCGAGCCGGTAGCGCAGGTAGGGTCCGGTATTGATGCGCGTATCCTTTTCGCTCTGGGTTGAGAACTCGCTCATCTGCCAGGTGAAGCGCACCCCGCCGGACACGAGGCTGGTGAAATCATGCTGCCAGTTGCCGTTCAGGCGGGTGATGCGTTCATCGACGCCATCGGCCTGGAACTCACGATTGAAGTCATTGGCGTTCAGGCTGATAGAGCCCCGGCGCAGCGTGTATACCGCCGACGCCGTGAGTGACTTCAGTATGAAAACGCCACGGCGCGCGGAAGCCGTGTCGGTGGGCAGGTCAAAATCGGCCGACGCGGTCGGATCGAACACGGGGTTACCGGCCAGGTCCTCGACCGGCACGAAACGCTGCAGGGCCTGCTGCTGGCCCAGTGTCTGCGGCGACTCGAAATAGTTGATGCTCACGTTCAGGCGTTTATGCCGATGGAATGCCCGGCCGGAAATGGTCGTTCCGAAAAAGCGCTCGCCAATGGCCAGCGCGATTTCGGTGCGCTGGCTGGGCGTCCATGTGGCGCCGATGGTCCAGTAAGTCCCGTCGAACGTCGGCGCCGCGGTGTTAAAGCGATTGTCTTCCAGGCCCATGGTGACATCAATGCTGTACTGGCGCGTGAGTCGATAGGACACATTGGCGACGATGCTGTCGAAACTCGCCTGCGCGCCGGTGCCCTGCTCGATGTCCTGGGAGCTCACCGCGATCCCCCAGGGCACCCGCGCGAAATCCCGACCACTGTTCAGGTTCAGGGTGTAGCTGTCGATGGTGGAGCTGCCGAGAAAATTGACCAAATTCGCGGCCTGCCCAACGCGCTCGTTGCTGATATCCGTGTGGGTGTAGCGCAACTGGGCATCGGCAAAAGAGCCGAAGTGATGAACGAAGTACGGTGACGCCGTCCAGGCAATGGTGTCCCCCCGGTTGCCGCCGATATTGATGTTGGAGTTGGTGAAGCGCCCCTGATTGTCGATGATCTGCTGTGACACACGCCCGTTGGCGTCGAAGAAAAAGCGGTCCCGCCACAACTCCGCCGTTGCATCCCCTTGGAACTGGTGGTTGGTCTGGTTGCGATCCGAATCACCGGCAAAAATCAGGTTCTGCAGGTTGTAGTCCATGTTCATCAACAGCCGGGCACCGCTGCCGCGAATGGACAGGCCGGGCTGTATCTGTGCGACGAAATCCCCTTCCTTGTCGTCGCTCTGGATTGTCACGTTATCCGTGTAGTTGCCGCCAACCCTGAGTCGCGGCGTGATCTGCCAGTCGCCTGCCAGGCAGGGCGCAGCCAGGAGCGCCGCGCCTGTCGCCAAGAGCAGCGCCAGGGCGAGCCTCGAAGCGCCGCGCAGGTTTGGGCTGTGCCGTTTCAAACCGGGCCGCTCAGTCTGCCGGCCGCGCAGCGCCGTAGTAACCGTAGTAGCCGTAGTACTTGCTGCTGGCCAGCGCCTGCTTGGACTTGTTCAGGATCATCCCGGTTATCTGCACGTGTTCCATGGCGTTCAGTGCATGCTTCAGGGTTTCCTGGGTGGTCTTGCCAGCCTCCACCACCATGACAATCTGGCCGACGAAGCGTGACAGGGCGACGGCACCCGTGGTGGCCAGGATGGGCGGGCAATCGAAGATGATCACGCGATCCGGGTAACGGGTGGCCAGCTCCGTGGTGAGCGCGCGCATGGCATCGCTGGCAAGCTTCTCAGTGGACTGCTCGGTGGTGAGGCCGCTCGGGAGCATGACCAGCTTCGGGATGCTGGTGTGCACCAGGTACTCGCCGATGTCATGCGTCGGGTCCGTGAGCCAGTCGAACAGCCCGGGGTGCCGCTGCAGGTTGAACATGCGCGAGGAGTCGGTCTTGATGACATCCGCGTCCACCAGCAGCACGGTACGGTCCATCTCCAGGGCAATGCTGATGGCGAGGTTCACGGACGTGAAGGTCTTGCCTTCGCCCGGCAGCGAGCTGGTGACCATGATGAGGTTGGTGGGTGCCTCGGCCTGCAGGATGCCGGGCACCATGTTGCCCAGCAGGCGGCGCTTGATGTGCTGGTATTCCTGGCCCTGTCGATCCTCGCCCTGGCCCGGCACCAGAAAGCCACGGCTTTTCAGGCGCTCCAGGTCCACCGGCTGGTAGTCATCGACGGTACTCAGCGCCTGGCGGCCGGCACTGCGCTTCTCGGTACCGGTCGCAGTGCTGGTCGGAACGGCCGACGCGGCGGCAGCCGCGGGAGTGTCCTGCTCCCCGTCGTCCTCCCGATCGGCGGCTTCCAGTTCCGCAGCTACCGAAGGGGCCTCGTCGCGCTCATCGGCGGGCACATCCGGCTCGCCGTTGAGTTTGCGCATTGCGCGTTCGATTGTGCTCATGCCTTTTCCTTCAGAATGCGAGCCACGTAATCATGCAGGTCGACGTCCAGTGCGGGCAGGGCCATGAGCCCGCCATACAGGCCGATGAGCATCAGCAACACCATCCCGAAGGCGGCCAGCTCCATGCGCCGCTCGGTGCGCTGCTTGCTGCTTTGCACCAGGCTCACACCACCCAGCACGGGAATGCCGGCGAAGTCCTTCAGTGCTTCGGTGGTGAAGAAACGCGGCCGCAGTTGCGACAGGAAGAAGGCGACCACCGCACCCGCCCCCAGGGCTACCACCAGCACCGCGCTGAGGAACTTCGGCCGGTCCGGACCCACCGGCGTGAGCGGCACCCGCGGCGGCTCGATGACCTTGAGCTTGATGTCGTCGGCGCTCTCATCGGCCTCCTGCGACAAGCGGGCCGATTCACGGCGTTGAATCAGCTCTTCGTACTGCCGTTTGTGCAGGCCGTAGTCGCGGTTGAGCCGGCTGAGTTCGGCCTCCACCTCCGGCACGGTGTTCACCAGCTTGCCCAGCTCGGCGGCCCGGCTCTCGTATTCCTTCACCCGCGCCTGCAGGGCGGCCACCTCGCCGTCCGCGGCGGCAAGCTGGATCTTCATTTCCTGGTACACCGGGTTGGTGGCCATTTCCGCATCGTTCGAGACATCGATGGTCGCCGCGTTCTCCAGCGCCTCCTGGCGACGCTTGACCAGGGTTTCGATGGTGCTGTCGATATTGCTGATATCGGGGTGTTTATCCGTGTACTGCAGCAGCAGTTCGTCGCGCCGCTGCTGCAAGGCGACAATGCGGTCCGCGTATTGCTGGGCCTCGGTGGGCCCGCCGGGGCCGTTGCCCATGACATCCACCATCGGCCGCTCGCCGGCCATCACGCGCTTGAGCTGGTCCCGCCGGTTGGCGGCCTCCTGCAATTGCAACCGGGCCTCGTTCAGCAGGGCTTCCTGCTCCTGCAGGCGGGAGTAATAGTCGCTGCCGGTGCCTGGCATGACGCCCACGTTGCGACGCTTGAACTCCTTCAGGCGTTCCTCCGCCTCCAGCAGGCGACGCTCGTACTCGGCAATCTGCTCGTCCAGGAACTTCTGCGTAATGGCGGTGTCCTTGCGATTGTCCCCCAGCGCCGATTCCAGGAAGGTGTTCAGCAGTTCGTCCACCACCCGCTTGGCCACCGCCGGGTCGGAATTGACGTACTTGATTTCGAATATGCCGTCCCGTGGGGTGCCGGAGATGTTCAGATCCCGCGACAGGCGCTCGATGAGGCGGTCGAACTCCTGTGGCGTCTGCGCCCTCAGGTCCAGGTCCGTGCGCCGTGCCACCTCCTCGAGGTTGGGGCGCGTCATCAGCGTTTTTCGCATCATAAGGGCGGCATCCACCAGCGCGTAGTTCTCCACCGCCAGGCCCTTCAGCAGCGGCCGCAGCATGGAGCGGGTGTCGATGAAGATCTTGGTGGACACCTCGTATTCGTTGGGCAGGGTGTACACGTAGGTCCAACCGGCCATGCACATGGCGGTTGCCACCACCAGCGATACCCAGCGGTAGGGCCACACCATGCGCACATAGCCGCGAACCAGTTGTATCTGTTCGTTCATCGATTTGCGATTACCCTGACAATCCCTTGTGTCCCCCCCGGGCCCGGCTCAGAACCAGGCCTCGGGGATGATGATGATGTCGCCCGGCTGCACCGGCACGTTGGCGCTGATGTCACCATCCCGGATGAGGTCGTCCAGACGCACTCGGAACTGCTCGTTGGCGCTGCCGCGGACGATGCTGGCCTTGTTGCCGGCGGCGAACTCGGTCAGCCCGCCAACGGCCACCATCACGTCCAGCACCGTCATGTTCCGGTTATAGGGGATGGCCATGGGCTGGGCCGCCTCCCCCACCACGCGCACCTGCTCGTAGTACTCGCCGCTGAAGCCGTTGACCATGACGGTGACGAGTGGATCCCGGATGTACTCCCCGAGGATGTTCTCGATGTCGCGCGCCAGTTGGGTGGGCGTGCGGCCGCTGGCCTGGAGATCCTCCACCAGGGGAACGGAAATCTTCCCGTCCGGGCGTACCGGGCCACCGGTGGACAACTCCGGGTTGCGCCAGACAAAGATGCTCAGGCTGTCGCCCGGGCCGATGAGGTATTCATAATCATCGGCGACGGCGGCCGTCGGCGGCGCCTCTGCATGCCGCTGGAACAGGTTGCAGCCGCCCAGCAGTGCACCCAACACGACAACTGCACACACCTGGTAGATGGTCCTCGCACCCATAATCATTCTCCCCGAATGCCGGCACACAGGCGGCGGCGATGGCTTCCCTTGGTTCAACAGCCGATTCCCGGATGGCGGTGCGGATGATTTCTGTTCCAAACCAATGGGGTTACGGCCGACATTTCATATAATTACTTGAATTTTAGCGGCATGTTGCACTGCCTGTCCATTTGTATGCGTTGGCCGTGGACCGGCGCCCACCGGCCCCGCCACACGCGGAATAATATACGGGTGCCGACGGGCGGATGCTGTGCAGCAACACCGCAGCTTTACCTTTGTTAGCGATGCCGGCTTGCATCCGGCGAGAACAGCCCGCGTTCGCCTGGCTCATCCTCTATATAGCGACAGCGGTCGGGCTTTCTTGCCAGCACGCTTCCGCATCCGGGCGGGGCTGGTCCGCCAGGGCATCAATGCCATGGGCCCTGGCTGTCCGGGTGCTGCGGCGGGGACGGACGGCCGTGGCCCGGCAGAGCCTCATTTAAACAGTTTGAATTCAGGCATATACTGCACCTTCGCCGGTCGGGCGCAAGCGAATATCAGCCAAGCTGTCGAGAAACTTTACACTACCGCCGAAGCCCGGGAACAGAGAGCAACCAATTGTTTTCAATGCTATTTTTTCATCTTCACACGGTCATTGCGCGAGCAGCAGCAAGAACAGGTCTTCCAGGCTGTCGCGTGGCTTTACAAACGCCGGTTCCAGACGTAACCCGGGAATTTCAATTAACTGATTTTAAGCCGTTTTATTCGGTTGGCACGGATGCTGCTTTATTCCCGGCAGAGTGAATCAACTCGAAATGCCTGGAAACAGCATTTTCACGATAGACCGAAAGACTCAAAGGACAGCGATTATGAAAAAGCAGATTCTCGCAGCATCTGTCGCTCTGGCCCTCGCCACCGGTGCCACCTCGGCCCTGGCTGGCGGCATCCAGATTGACACCAGCGGTACCGGCACGGTTGGCGGTTCCTCGTTCGTAGTGGACCCGGGCAACAGCTTCGGCAACGCCCTGGCACAGGGCGCCTTCGCGGCCGTCGCCGCCCCGAACGCAGGTACCTTCTTCATTCAGAACGCCATCGACATCAGCGGCCAGACCGGCATCGCCGGCAGCCGTCTGACCTTCGTCATGGACATCCCGGTCCTGAACTCCACCACCATCGACATCGGCGGTGTGCAGGGTGTCACGGACTTCAACGCGCTCGGCGGCTCCGGCACCGGCACCTTCAGCCTGTACTACGAAGATCCGACCACTGGCGGCAGCGCTGCCAACAAGGGTGCCGGTACCGGCTTCACGGATGACATCTTCCTGGCCAGCGGCACGGTCGCGCTGACCGCAGGTGCCTCCTGGCTGTACACGAGCGTCATCCCGGGTACTGTGGACCTCGACCCGTCGGGCACTGGCCCGGGCGCCACCCAGACCATCCAGGGCGCCGGTTCCACCAGCTTCGACATCGACTTCACGACGCTTAACCCGCTGTGGGTGGTGAACAGCATCACCGCGCTCACCATCGACATGGACATGGCCAACACGCTGGCCACGCCCTTCACCGGTGTGGGTCGCGCATCCAGCTCCTTCGCCGAAGGCGGCGCTGGCGCCATCAACTACGGCACCGACGGCGTGAACGACTTCGCCTGCGGCCTCGCCGGCGAGTGCGACATGCAGTTCATGGCCAACACGACCCTGAACTTCCGCGCCGAGCGCGTGCCGGAGCCGGGCACCATCGCCCTGATGGGCGCTGGCCTTGGCCTGGCCGGTCTGGCCGGTCGCCGTCGCAAGAAGCAGGCCTAAGTTCAGTACAGTCTGACGGTCTGTCAGTACCCGAAAGGCCCCGGAAACGGGGCCTTTCTTTTTGTGCGAAGTGCATGGTAGCGGTGGCCAGGCCCACCGCAGATCCACGCCAATCCAATTCCGGCGCGGTTCGGGAATCGTCGGCACCACCCCAATGTGCCGCAACGCATGGCCGGGATCCTCACCTGCACCCACGCTCGACTCCCGTGCTCGCGTACCCACGGCGCCGTCGGCGTGGCTTCCGCTGTCCGCAGCGCGCCGGCCGCGGAGTTTTCGCGGCGGCTGGCGGTTGATGTTCAGGATGTTCATACCTCTTGGTGGTGGCCCGTTGATGGGCCGGAATCCGACCCCAGGGCATTCGCGGCTGAAGCCGCTCCTACGGGGAGGCCA
This sequence comes from uncultured Gammaproteobacteria bacterium, assembly GCA_964351795.1. Classification (GTDB taxonomy): domain Bacteria; phylum Pseudomonadota; class Gammaproteobacteria; order JADZEE01; family JADZEE01; genus CAYGQN01. The sequence goes on along the minus strand of CAYGQN010000096.1, from coordinate 3,855 downwards.
GCCAGGCGCTGCGGCGAGGGGCAAGCAGTTAACCGGATCAGACGAGCAGGAGGTCGTCCTGCACCAGCAGCGTGGCGGCGTTACCGCCGACTGCCGACCATACATCGAAACTCACCGAGCCGGTGCCGCCGACATCATCAGTGGCCACCGTCCGGGTATCCGTACCGGTATTCACCCAGGTAAGGCCGGGTTGGTCCACCAGCGATACGCTGTCGGTGCCTGCGTCACCAGTGACGATGAGTTCGTTCGACACCGGGGACATTTCCAGCACATCACGGATATCAAGCGCCAGCGTATTGCTGCCGTTGCCGTTCAGCAGTATCTGCTCGATGTTCTGGTACACGCCCTTGTTGGTCAGCGAGGCGAAATCCAGCCCGCCGCCGGGCGCATCCGGCGTGAGGATGTCCCAGCCGCCACCACCGTCCACACCGCGCTCGCTGCCATTCACGCTCAGGACGTCATCACCGGCACCCGAGCGCAGGACGGTATCGCTGAAGCCGGCGCTGCTGAGCGTATCGCTGCCCACGCCGGAGATGAGCCCGTTCCCGTTGCCGGCGGCCGAGGCCGTGATATCCCCTGGTGCGGCGCCATTGAAATTCTGGCCAAACACGACGAATGCCTGCCCGGAGGATCCGGCGTCCACGGGTTGGGTTGACCCGGGCGCATCCACCTGCGGCGCGCCGATGATGATGTCGTCGAACCCGTCGTTGTTGAAATCGCCTATCCCGGAAACCGCGGCGCCGGCACCGCCCTGGGTGGGGCCGTCGAAGCGGATGCCAGCACCTTCGAGAATGCCGCCGGGGTTGAAATTCTGGCCGACGTTGCCGAAGTCGACCATCTTGAGATCATCGAGCGCCGCCGCGGCCCCGCCCGGCAACAGCAGGTCGGGCACTGACAGCAATGGTTCCACATCGTCGGTACCGAAAATCACGTAGGCTTTTGACGAAGTCCGCGCGCCGATGATGACGTCATCGTAGCCATCCCCGTTGATATCGCCGGCACCGCCGACCGCCGAGCCCACACCGCCCTCGAAACCAATCATGAAGCCATTGGTAAGGAAGCTGACGTCCGCGCCGGTGCCGGTGAAGTCGTTGCGCATGTTGAGGTTGCTGTAGGTTCCGGTAGGCCGGCCATAGACCACGTAGGCCTCGTTGCTGGTGGTTGGCGCACCGATGGCGAAATCATCGTAGCCATCGCCGTTGAAATCACCGATAGCTGCAGCGGAAGCACCAAAGGTCGCGTTGAAGCCTCCGGCGTTGTCCAGGATGAACCCGCCATTGCTGCCGTTGAACGAATCCAGGCCATTGGCGAAGCCGCCTGTCTGGCCGGCAATGTTGGAAGCCAGGGTCTGCAGGTTGGCCGTGGTGTCACCGAATACGACATATGCCTTGCCGGCGGAACCCTGGCGGGCGGCGGTGATAATGAAATCATCGAAGCCATCGTTGTTGATGTCACCGATACCGCTGACAGCGCGACCCACGTCCTGGAAGCCGCTCGTGCCGTTGAAGACGACGCCGTCAGCAGGCGCGATGGTATCCAGTGCGCCAAGGCCATCGAAGCCGCTGGTGGTACCGAACAGCAGGAAAGCCTGCCCGGCATCAGTCTGGCCGTTCGGATCCAGGTATGGTTGCCCGACCAGGATGTCGTCGATGCCGTCGTTGTTGACATCACCGGCGTTGCCCACTGCGACGGGCTGGTCTGTGCTGCCGGCACCGAGCAGCTCGCTGCCGTCGTCAATGCCATCGCCGTTCAGATCCCCGGCCGCGAAGTCGGAGACGAAAGTCTTGTCCAGTTCGCCGAAGGAACCGCCGTCGGTGGGATCGAGATCCCCGTACACGACATAGGCGTTCTCGGGGATGCTGTTGCCCTTGTCGCCCAGCAGGATGTCGCTGACGCCATCGCCGTTGAAATCCCCGCCGCCGGCGGTGCGGAAGCCGGTACCCTGGTTGAAGGCCGCTCCGTAGAAGGCAACGCCGGCCGTTCCGTCCAGGGAGGCCAGGCTCAGGCCGGTGGTGCCGTTGGTCAGGCTGGCAAGCGCGGCCGTATCGTCACCGAAAATGACGTAACTGGCGCCCGTCTCGAAGGTCGGTGGGCTGTCGTTCTTTCCGGGGACGTGCTCGGGGGCACTGACCAGCAGGTCGGCGATGCCGTCGCCGTTGACATCGCCGATGCGACTGACGCTGGAGCCGAGGATGTCGCCGATGTTGCCGCCGCCGTCGATGCCATTGAGCTTGATGCCCGCGGTGGCCCCTGCGGCGGCGCCGTTCAGGGCCGCCAGCGAGAGAACGGACAGCGGTGCCGCGGCAGAGACGTCCACGTTGAAACTGCCGGTGGCATCCGCGGTGGCCTGGCCGCCCTGGGCGGCGGTATTGCCATCCGAAAAAGTGACGTTGATGGTGAAGCTACCGGTGCTGCCATCGTTGCGGTAGCTCACCTGGCGCAGGACGTTGTCCGCGTCAGCCGCGGTCGGTGTCTGTGCCCCGGCGGCGAAGGTGATCACCAGCTGGCCGGGCGTGCTCGTATCGAAGGTCGCGATCGACGAACCGCTCTTGAGGATGTTCGAGCCGCTGCGCGACAGCCCGTTGCCGGTGATGAAGCCGAACACGTCATCCGCGTTGGCACCGCCGCTGCGCACGAAACTCAGGGAGGCGCCGTCGTAGTTGCCGAGGGCATCGAGGTCCGGGTCGACGATGTTCGCATTGGTGTTGGTATCGAGCCGGACGGCACTGCCGGTAGCCTGCACGTAGCTGGATGAATCCCCGAGGCCGGAAAGGCTGGGGGCGTCGTTGACCGGGTTGACCGTGATGCTGAAGGTCTGGCCGGTAACGGCGGCGCCCTCATCGTCGGCCAGGGCGAAGGTGAAACTGTCCGATGCGCCCTCGCCCCCACCATGCTCGTACTGCACCTGGCCGGCATCGATTTGCGCTTGTGTGAAGCCCTGTCCGGTCGTGATCGCGCCGCCATTGACGCGGACCGTTCCGGCACCCGGGGCGGCGCTCAGCGTGTAGCTCAGTTGCGCCGCGCCGTCGTTGGCGTCGATATCCGAACTCGCCAGTAGTCCGGCACCGATCGCGACCGTGGCGCCTTCGTTCAGGCTCAGCCCGGCGTTGGTGTCGACAGTCGGAGTATCGTTGGCGCCGTTGATGGTCACCGTGACGGTGGCCGTGTCCGTGCCGCCGAGTTCGTCGGTGAGCGTGTAGGTGAAGCTGTCCTGCGCGGTCTGGCCTGTGCCCAGGGATTCGAACTGGCCATTGGGATCGTAGGTGAAACCGCCGTCCCCGGGATTGCCGGACGGGGTGACGGTCAGGCTGCCGGTTGTGCCGGCGGTGTTGACCGCGGTGATGCGCAGCTGCCCGTTGGCACCATCCGGATCGTCATCCACACCATTGCCGTTATCGGCCAGCAGGTCACCGGCGACCGTTGCGTCCTCGCCCACTGCGAAGGCATCCGCCTGCGCCACCGGCAACTGGTTGGTGACGATGCTCAGCGAGACGGTGGCCGTGTCGGTGCTGCCGTTGCCGTCCGATACCTGGTAGGTGAAGCTGTCGACGTCTGTGCCGCCGAACTCGCCGTTCGGATCATAGGTGAGCGTCCCGTCAGCGTTCAGCGTGACGAAGGCCTGCCCCGCGGTCGTGCTGTCCAGTGCACCGGTGGTCAGATCCACTGTTTGACCCACGCCCAGCGCCGTTCCGAGGACCGTCGTCACGGTGAGGGTGTCGTTGGTGTCCGGATCCGCGTCGTTGCCGAGGACATTCAGGTCCGTGGTCAGGCTGTTGTTGGCATTGAAACTGTCGTCGCCAGCGGTGACCACATCGTTCTGGCCGGTGATGGTCACGACGACCGTACCGGTGTCCG
>CAYGQN010000095.1:8441-11747 GCA_964351795.1 uncultured Gammaproteobacteria bacterium | reverse complement strand
GCCCGCGGGTGAAGTTGCCGCTGGCATTGTTGCCCACCTGCGCCGCCACCAGCACGGCCAGGCCATGACCGAGATGGTCATCATGAGCGCCTTCGTGCTCATCCCGCTGCTCCTGCTGATCCCCCTGCTCGGCAAGTACATCGATATCCAGCACGCTGCCATCCAGGCCGCGCGTTACGAGGCCTGGGAATACACCGTCTGGTACGGCAGCACCAGCGAGCGCCCGAGCGGCTATACCGGCAGCCAGCCGGTGAAATCACCGCAGCAGACCCAGCGCGAGTCCCGCCGGCGATTCTTCTCGCGCACCGACCTTGGCATCAACAGCGTCGCGGACGCCGGCGGGTACAGCGCCATCGACCAGAACGACCTCTGGGGCACGCACCGCGAGGGCGAACGGCTCTGGGATGGCACGGTACCGAACAATACGGCGCCGGAAAGCTCCGGCGACACACCGGATCTCACGGCCGGGATCATGAATTTCCTGCTCGACATGATCGATACCGTATTCGGCGCAATCGCCGATTTTATCGACGTAATCGGCACATTTACCGGCTCTGGCGCCAGCAATGTGGATTTCGATGTCATCAACGTCGACGGCTACGCCACGGCCGACGTCCGCTTACCGGTCGCCGCACCCCAGGGCCTGATAAGCCTGCCGCCGCTGCCCGGCCGCGCCAACCTCGACGTCACTCCCACCGAGCTGAACTTCCGCGAGCGCGCCGGCGTGCTCAGCGACGCCTGGAACGCCGGCGGGATCAGTCATGTGCAGGATCGCTCCGGCGGCATCATCCCCACCCGACTGCTGCAGGAACTGATGGACACCATTCCCGGCTTCTCCGAGGTGCGCAACGTGATTGCCATCTTCATTCCGGAAATCGCCGAATGCGATCCGCCCTGGAGCCACCCGGCCAGCTTCATCCCCGGCGCGGTGTTCGACCCGGGTGATGACGGCACGCTGTGGCTGGGCTATGTCAACGCCGACGCCGTGCCGCCCGAGCGGCTGGGCATGGACGGCACCGTGGACTGCCCCAACGGGCTGTGCAGTTTCGCCGATGATCCGGGCCGCGCGCCCTGTGGCGGCATGCCGGCGCCCTGAGGCGGTGGCATCAGGATGCGCTGTCGGGCTGCATCACTCGTGCTGTTGCTGCTGGCCTCGGGCGCCGCGGCGGCGCCCCGCTTCCCGGCGCCGCCGGGGTGCCGGGTCGGGCTGCTGGCCGATGAAATGATCATCAACGGGATTCCCATGGAAATCCGTCAGTTGCGGTGTACCAGTTCCGCCGGTGACGTGCTCGATTTCTACCGCAACCTGTGGCCGCGCGGGAGCGAGAAGCAGCCCGGGTATACCGAGACGGACGATCTGGCGCCCTGGCAGATGATTTCGCGGGTCGACCGGGGCTACCTGATGACCGCACAAATCACGCAGGAAACCCGGCAGCTGGCGGTCGGCTACCTCGCCATGAGCGAATTGCCGGACGATTTCGATCGCCTGCCGGACCTGGGCGAAGGTTTCCCGACCATGCGGGGCACCCAGGTGTACAACGACATCCAGAGCAGCGACCCCGGCAAGCGCGGCCGAACGTTGCAATTCAGCAACAAACATGATCTCAGAAGCAACGTCATCTTCTACCGCAACTGGTACGCGGACCGCGGCTGGACCACCACCATGGACAAACCGATGGGTGCCACCATGCACACATTTTCATTTAACAATAGCGGGGAAAGTGTTAATTTGGTGATCATTCAGGGGGACGGTGCTACCGCGATGACCGCTCAGGTCATCAACGAGGGGTGGTGGTAATGAGCGGTTCTACCCAGCAGGGTCAGGCCTTCGTCGAATACATCGTGGTTGTTGTATTCGGGATTCTCGTGCTGGGCGCAATGGCCGGCGGCACACGCCCGGCCGCCTGCAACGCGAGCGGTGCCGGCGATACCGATTCGGGCACGCTCACCGAATGGGTGGGCTGCCTCGGCGACGTCCTGCAACGCAACTACGAGGGCTACTCGTACGCGATATCCATGTCCGAGTACCCGGACCACGACAATGGCACCTGGTACAGCGAGATGCTGCAGGCGCAGGGCGTGGACCCGGAACGCATCGACTACCTGTCCGACGATCCCACGGACATCATTACCGAGCTCTTTGACGAATACGTGAGCCCGAATGTGCCGGGCCTGGGGGGGCTGGACCTGGGTGCTTTCCTGGGCAGCCTGAGCATCGGCGACTTCCTGCCGTCCATCTTCTAGCGCCACGACGGTCATGCCAGGCCGCCAGCGCGCCCATAAAACGAACAGACCCTGAAGGAACCCAGACCATGGCTCAAGAAGGCACGAAGACAATAGGCTTCCTGGTCGCCGCTGTCGTCCTCGGCATCGTCGCCGCACTGGCCGGCGGCGCCTACCTGAAATCCAAGGAACGGGCCCGGCTCGCCGGCATCTCCGACCAACCCGAGGAAGCGCTCGTGCGCGTGGTTTCGGTGAAAGAGAACATCCAGGGCGGGATCCTGCCCAAGGGCGTGCGGATCCGCGGGGAATTCTTCGACGCCACCCTGGTGCCGTCCCGGTTCGCGCCGCCCAGCGCCGTCCGTCCCGAGCAGTTCGGCGGCGTGAACGGCAAGTTCCTGCAGGAGAACCTGGCCCCGGGCCAGGTGCTGATGACCTCGCAGCTGGACGAATCCTTCCCGGTGGATTTCTCGGACATCATCGACCAGGGCCGGCGCGCGGTGACCATCACGGTGGACGAGGTCAACTCCATCGGTGGCCATGTGCGGCCCGGCAACAAGGTCGACATCTTCGTTCGCATCGGCGTGGGCGCAATCGGTGGCGAAGGGGAATTCCAGCAGGTCGGATCCAACAGCATGGCGAAAGTCAGCGAAGTCATCCTGCCCGTGCTGCAGAACGTGAAGGTGCTCGCCACCGGCGAGTCGGCCTACGAGGAAACCCTGGACGCCCTGTACTCGCCCCAGCGCGTGGGCGGGCGACGTTTCACCAACGTCACCCTCGACGTGACACCGCAGCAGGGCGCCCTGCTGAAAGCCGCGGTGGAACGCGGCGACCCGGTTGCCATGCTGCGCAACCGGCGTGACGAAACCTACGCCGATTTCTCCATGATTTCCGCAGCCGACCTGGTCAACAACGCCCGCAAGATGGAGCAGCAGGCCGCGGCCCGCGCCGCTGCCGCGGCCACTGGCGGCACCATCAACGCCAACGGCGACCTGGTCATGCCCGACGGCACCATCATCCGCAAGGAAGACATCGTCGTCTCCGAAAACGGCGCCATCAGTACACGCGGCGGCAAGGTGCTCGGCG
>CAYGQN010000095.1:1399-8431 GCA_964351795.1 uncultured Gammaproteobacteria bacterium | reverse complement strand
ACCACGTCGTCGGCGGCAACGGCATCCGGATGAACGAGAACGGTGACTACGTCGATGCCGACGGCAACGTGATTGCCGCCGACGACGTGGTCGTGGGCCCGGACGGCACGGTCAAGACCAAGGACCAGATGATGGCCGAGATGGGCTACACGAAGAATGCCAACGGCGATTACGTCGACAGCAACGGCAACGTCGTGAAGGCCGAAGACGTACGGATGCTCGACAACGGCACCATCATGGCCGGCGACGAAGTCATCGGTGGTCCGAAGCTGAAGAAAACCAAGGACGGCTTCTTCGTGGACGAGAACGGCAACGTCATGACCGCCGACGGCCAGATACTCAAGGGCGTCAGCGTGAACGCGGCCGGGGAGGTGGTGACCAGCGACGGCCGCGTGCTGTCCGACCCGAACCTGCGGATCGCCGACAACGGCACGGTCACCGATGCCAATGGCAATGTCGTGGCAGGTGTCAGCGGCGGCAGCGCCATCACACCGGCGGCACCGGCGGCCGGAGGCGACGTGTTCGACCAGATGGCGGCCGACTTCCTCGAAGGTGACGGCACCGCCATCGAAGGTGGTGCGGCCGGCGGCCGACGCGGCATCGACCTCATCGTGGGCGGTGGCGGCAAGGATGGCGTCGCCCCCGTGGCCGAACTGCCGATTCTCGACTGAGCCCCACGATGCGCCGCACCCTGCTCATCGCTTCGTTCCTGCTCCTCGCCGGCGGCATGCATGCCGCCGGCGGCGAGGAGGACGACAACCCGATCGTTCTCGATCTGAGCAAGGGCACCCGCAAGGCCGACGGCAGCTACGAGTTGCCCAGCCCGATCAAGATGGGGCCGGATGGCTCGCTGGAGTTCAGCAATGGCAAGCAACTGTCACGCAAGGAAGCCATGCAGGAACTCATCAAGGACGGCAACGCGCGCGGCCCGGACGGCCAGCGTATCGACCCGTCGACGGTGATCATCAACGATGACGGCTCGCTTGCGCGCAAGGACGGCACACTGATTTCCAAGTCCGCATCCCAGGGAAGCGAAGACTTCTCACTGACACAGCGCGATCGTGCGGCCGCCGGGGAAGACGAAGAAGGCGACGCACTGACAGACAACACGCAAACGGCAGAAGCCGAGCAGGCACGGACGCGGCCCGCTTCGGCCGTTGGCGGCATAGAACTCATTTCCGGAGGAAACAGCAGGGACGGGGTCGCCAATATCGGCGAGATCCCGGTACTGCGCTGACAGGTAACGGGGCCGGGGGAAACGGCTGCGCGACACGGATAACGGTAAGCAACGGGAACACAACGATGCGAATGCTTCTGATGGCAGTACTCATGACCACCCTGGTGTTCATGAGCGGGGCGCAGGCCGACGACGACACCGTCAGCATGTATGTCGGTGAAATCAGGGTGCTGAAACTCAAACCGGTCGAGCGCGTTGCCGTGGGCAACAGCAAGCTGGTGAGCACGTCGGCGCTGAAGAACGGCCAGCTCGTGCTGCTCGCCGAGGGCGAAGGCATCACCTCGCTGCACATCTGGTTCAAGGACGGCAGCGAGCATGCCTACACCGTTGCGGTGGGCGGCTCCTTCGCCAAGAAAGGCACCGAGGAGGTGCAGCAGCTCCTCAACGACATCCCGGGCCTGACGGTGAAGGAGGTCGGTGAGCGCATCGTGCTGTCCGGCGAGGTCAACCCGCGGTGGACACCCATCATCGAGACGGTCAAGGGCGAATACGATGGCATTCTGGACCTCACCCAGAAGGGCGAGGCCATTCTCCCGGCCGACAAGATGGTCTTCATGAACGTGAAGATCACCGAATTCAACACCAGCCGCCTGCAGGACCTGGGCATTGAATGGCAGAACCCCATCAATGGCCCGGCCGCCGGCCTGGCCGCCGATGTTGCCAACAACAGCATCTTCCGTACCGGCGGCAATACCGGCAACAACCAGGTTTCGTTCGCCGGAGACCTCCCCATCGACAACTCCAGCGCCGCGGGCTTTTTCGGCATCGCGACTGAAATCACCTCGCTCATCAATTTCCTGGTGTCCAGCGGTGATGCGCTGATCCTTGCCGAGCCGACCCTGTCCGCACGCAGTGGTGGCGAGGCGGAATTTTTGTCCGGCGGCGAGCTGCCCATACCAACCACCGGCGCCCTTGGCCAGGTCAACGTCGAATTCAAGGAATTCGGTATCTCGCTGCGCGTCTCGCCGGTGGTGGATCCGGAGAACAACATCGTCGCCCGGGTGTTCACCGAGGTCAGCGCCGTGGACAACTCCGTGGCGGTACAGGGCATTCCAGGCTTCCTGACCCGCAAGACCGAAACCGACATCAGCATGCGTGCCGGCGAGACCCTGGTGATGTCCGGCCTGCTCAACCAGGACGCCGGTGAGGACGTGACCAAGCTGTGGATGCTTGGTGACATCCCGATCCTGGGTCAGCTGTTCCGCTCGACCAACTATCGCAACCGCCAGAGCGAGCTCGTGATTTTTGTCACCCCCCAGGTGATAACCGCCGAATCGGAAGAGAACAAGCGCCGCGTCGGCCGTCGGGATGTACTGCTCGAGCGATTCAAGGAAACGATAAGCTCGGAAGATATTCAGATCATCGAATAATCCGGAAAACAAATATATGTTCGACATCGTCGTCAAGACAGAAAAGGGCAAGCGCGTGCACGGCGTGCGCTGCCCCATCAATGAATGTGGCATTGGCAAGGCGCGGGACAACCTCATCCAGCTGCGCGGTTGGCGCATAGCGCCCCATCATGCCGAGCTGAGCCGCAACGCCGAGGGGATATTCATCGAGGACAAGAGCGGCAGCCCCGGCACCTACGTGAACGAGGAGAAGATCGAGCGCTACGGGCCGCTGCGTGCCTCCGACCAGGTGCGCATCGGCAGCTACATGATCAGCGTCGGCATCGATGAAGACCTCGACGATGAAGAGGACTTCTCCGAGGACGTGGACGACGTAAAGACCATGATCGGCGTACCGCGCCACGTGGAGATAAAGGAAGACACCACGCTGTTCAAGGAAGAGCGCTACAAGTGGCGCAACCGCGTGCATGCCGAGCTGCTCGAACAGATGGACCTGCGGCGCACGGATATCGGCTCCATGTCCGAGGACAAGCTGCGCAAGCATGTCCAGAACATGGTCAGCGAGATTGTCGACAGCATGTCCGGCAAGCTGCCCGAGAACATCGACCGGGAACAGCTGAAGGTCGACGTGCTGAACGAGGCTGTCGGCCTTGGTCCGCTCGAAGAGCTGCTGGCGCAGGACGACATCACGGAAGTGATGGTCAACCGCTACGATGAAATCTTCGTGGAAAAAGGCGGCCGCCTGACACGGTCGAAAGTGACCTTCTCCAGCGATGATGCGGTGATGTCGGCCATCGAGCGTATCGTTTCCCCGCTCGGCCGACGCATCGACGAGAGCTCGCCGTACGTGGATGCACGCCTGAAGGACGGCTCGCGCGTGAACGCCATCATCCCGCCGCTGGCCCTGCGCGGTCCCTGCATCACCATCCGCAAGTTCGCCAAGCAGAAGCTCACGGAAAAGGACCTCATCAAGTACGGCGCCGCCAACGAGAACATGTTCAAGTTCCTGCAGATGGCGGTGGACCAGCGCAAGAACATCGTCATTTCCGGCGGTACCGGCAGCGGCAAGACCACGCTGCTGAACGTGCTGTCCAACTACATCCCCGCCGGCGAGCGAATCGTCACCGTCGAGGACGCGGCCGAGCTGAAACTGGCGCAGCCGCACCTGGTCAGCCTGGAAGCGCGGCCACCCAACCTCGAGGGCAAGGGCGCCGTGCCCATCCGCGACCTCGTCAAGAACTGCCTGCGTATGCGGCCGGACCGGATCGTTGTCGGCGAGTGCCGCGGCGGCGAGGCGCTGGACATGCTCCAGGCCATGAATACCGGTCATGACGGCTCGCTCACCACGGCGCATGCCAACACCCCGCGCGATCTCATCTCCCGCCTGGAGGTGATGGTGATGATGTCGGGCATGGAGCTGCCGGCCGTCGCCATTCGCGAGATGATTGCCTCGGCCGTCGACATCATCGTGCAGATCAACCGCTTCTCCGACGGCAGCCGCAAGATTGTCTGCATCACCGAGGTGACCGGCATGGAAAGCGGCACCGTGCAGATGCAGGACATCTACCGTTACCAGCAGCAGGGCTTCGACGAGAACGGCAAGGTCCGGGGCCATTACCAGGCAACCGGCCGTATCCCCGAGTTCTACGAAGATCTGCGTGCCAGGGGCATCAGCGTCGACATGGGTATTTTCGAGTGAAGCCATGAAAGAATTCCTCTTCAGCCTCACGGGCGACGCCATGTACCTGGTGTCGGTGGCAGCGATCTTCGGTGCCACTGCCCTGGTGTCCTACCTGGTACTCCTGCAGAGCCAGCACTTCCTGGCCAGCTACCGCAATACCTTTACCGAGAGCGCCAGCGCGAACATGTCGGACATGTTCATGTTCATCGACGCACAGCGGCTGTTCATGTTCCAGCTGATTGCTGTCGTGGTACTGCCGGCGCTCGTGTGGCTCACGACCGGCGACATGATCTCGGCCACGGTACTGCTGGTGCTGCTGATCATCGCACCCGGCATGTTCTACAGCTCCATGCGCAAGAAACGCCTGAAGCGCTTCGAGGCGCAACTGCCCGACGCCCTGATGATGGTATCCGGTGCCATGCGGGCCGGTGCCAGTCTCAACATCGCGCTGGAAAACCTGGTCAAGGAACAGCCGGCACCGATCGCCCAGGAGTTCGAGCTGTTCCTGCGCGAGCAGAAACTGGGCCTGGACTTCGAGAAATCCCTGACCAACATGGAAAAACGTGTGCCGGTGCAGGAGTTCATCATGGTGTCCTCGGCCCTGAAGATCAGCCGCGAGGTGGGCGGCAACCTGGCCGAGACCCTTGAATCCCTGGGGGAAACGTTGCGCCGCAAGGGCATGATGGAAGGCAAGATCGAGAGCCTCACCGCCCAGGGCCGCCTGCAGGGTCTCGTGATGACCGGCCTGCCCTTCCTGCTTGCCGTCCTGTTGTATTTCCTGGAACGCGAATCCATGGAAAAGCTCTGGACCACCACCCAAGGCTACATGGTGCTTGGTTTCATCGTCGTCTGGCTCACGCTGGGCAATTTCTTCATACGCAAGATCACGTCCATCGACGTTTAGGGTGACCGGCCATGTGGGGTTTTCTCTCCGGCAGTTCTTTCCTGGTAGCCGTGGCCGCATGGTTCGGCTTCGGTTTCTGCCTTGTCATGGTGATTGCGCAACTGTACGAGATGGTTGACGAGGAAGACCGCGCCTACATGGATCCGGTGCCCCCGCTGCTGAAGCCGCTGTGGCCGCTCATTCGCATCATCGGTCATTTCGGTTCCGCGCTGCTGCCTTACGAGATCCTGGAGAACACGGAAAAGACGCTGCAACGCACCGGTGTCGGTTACGTGGTCACGGCCGAGCAGTTCATCGCGGTCCGTGTGCTGTCAGCCATCTTCTTCCTGTTCCTGTCCCTGTTCCTGGATACGGCAACGCCCCTGGATGTCTGGCCGATCGTGCATATCCTGTCGCCACTCATCGGCTTCGCATTTCCCACCGTCTGGTTGCTCGACAACCGCAAGCGACGTGAGTCGGCCGTCATCCGGGCCATGCCGGTGTACCTGGATTTCATCACCATGGCGGTGGAAGCCGGCCTGAACCTGCAGGGCGCGCTGGCGCAGGCCATGGAGAAAGCACCGCCCGGGCCGCTGCGCAACGAGTTCGGCATCGTGCTGCGCGACCTGCGCTCGGGCCTGAGCCGGGCCGACGCGCTGCGGCGCATGGCCGAACGCCTGGACATCAAGGAAGTCACCGGCTTTGTGAGTTCGATGATCCAGGCCGAACGCATGGGTTCCAGCCTGTCCGCTGTCCTGCGGGTGCAGGCGGAGCAGCGCCGCAACGAACGTTTCACGCGGGCCGAAAAAGTTGCCATGGAAGCCCCGGTCAAGCTGGTGTTCCCGCTGATCGCGTTCATCTTCCCGGTGACATTTGTCATTCTCGGTTTCCCGATCGTCATGAAGTTCATGTCCGAAGGTACCCTGTGATCGCCGGGGCTTTGCGCCGCGCCACGGACAAAACGCCCCTGCTCCACACGGTTTATCGCACGACCACCGCGCTGGAACGCATGCGTGGCCTCCTCGGACGACCACCACTCGACACCGGAGAAGCGATGCTGATCGACCGCTGCGCCTCCGTCCACACCCTGGGTATGCGCTACCCCATCGACCTTGCCTATCTTGCCGGCGACGGCCGCGTGCTGAAGACCGTGGCCGGGCTCAGGCCACTGCGCCTGAGTGCCTGCCCGCGGGCCGAGATGACACTGGAGATGCGCGCTGGCACCCTGGCCGAACTGGGGCTGACCAGCGGCGACCGGATGCTCTGGGAGCCCCATGCGCACGCGTGAGGCCCTGGCGGTGATGGCCACGGCGCTGCTGTTGGCGGCCTGTGATCCCGCTGACGTCGTGCGGCCGACCGAGCCCGCCGCAACGGCAATACCCGCGGCCGACCTGGCCGAGGAGGACCCGTTCCGCCTGAAGCGTCGAGCCGAGGCAGCCTATGACGGCGATAACTGGCCGCAGGCAGTCGCTACCTATCGCGAACTGACGCGTCGCGCGCCTGAAGAGCCGGAGTTCTGGTTCCGCCTGGGCAATGCCCTGGCCCGCACGGGTGACAGCAATGGCGCGGTGCAGGCCTACCAGGGCGCCCTGCGCGCCGACCCCAGGCTGGCCAAGGCCTGGCACAACATGGGCGTCATCCAGCTCCGGGAGGCCGCCCGCAGCTTTGCAGAACTGCTCGAGCGGACCACGCCCGAGGATCCGCTGTACGACAAGGCCCGCTATTACAGTCTCGGCCTGAGCGATGTGCTTGGCGCCCGTTCCGGCAGCCAGGCCACCGCGGCAGCACCGGCATCCGTGGCGCCGGGCCCTGAACCCACGGACGCGATGACGAGCGGCGCGGCCATCAAGACCCCGGGTGACACCACCGGCACCACCGGCAC
>CAYGQN010000095.1:0-1389 GCA_964351795.1 uncultured Gammaproteobacteria bacterium | reverse complement strand
CCTCGTCGCGGGGCCCGGCTGGCAGCGCGGGCATGCCGGGCACCGCGGACACCGCGGACTCGGCCGACACCACCGTGGTGCCCGCTGACCTGTCGATATCGACGCCGCCAGGGCGCATGCCATCAGCAGAAATGCCGTCACAGACCAGTGATGTGGTCCCGCCATCGGCGCCGAGCGTGCCGGTGTCCCCCGCGACACCCCCCGGCGCTGCGCCCGGGGCAGACGCGATGCCGGACACAGCAACCGCGGAGTCCGCGCCCCCCCGAGCAGCCTCGACGGCCGCCAGCAGCGCCCGGCAGGCGGAGGCGTTTGCCAACGCGCTGCTGCAGGAGACGCTCGGAGCCGGGGAAGCCGGCACGGCAGGCCACCAGGTTCGCCCGGATACCGGCCCCGGTGGGGAAGTTGGCGCAGACAAGGTACTGGCGCCATGAGTTCCACTTTCGACCGGGACCACACCGCAGCCGCGGTGCTAGACTTGCGCCGATGAGCAAGTCAACCGGAATGCGCGCTCCAACGGTCGGCAGGCGTCCGCTGCGGCGCCTGATGCGTGGCCAGGCCATGATCGAAACCGCGATCATCGGCACAGTCCTCATCCTGCTCGTGTTCGGAGCCTTCCAGTTCGCACTCATCTACAAGGCGAAAATCACCCTCAACTACGCCACCTTCGAGGCGGCCCGCATCGGGGCAGTCAACCAGGCGCAGATGACCTTCATCGAGAATGCCTTCGCCAATGCCATGGCGGCGCTGTACACCAATGACGACAACGTCGACGAGATCCGCGAAGCCCGTTGCCGCGTCCGGACCGAAATCTACGGGGGCGATCCGTACAACGTCTGCACCGCGGCCGGGAGCACACCCTCCGCGCCGGACCCGAACGAGGTCTGGGTCAACATAGAAATGCTCAATCCCCTGCCGGCGCATTTCGAAGTCGGCAACCATGGTGTGAGCGTGGATGCCGGCTTCGAGATTCCGAACGACAATCTCATGTACCGCCCGCCTGACATCAAGGCCGGCGTCAGCATCCAGGATGCCAACCTGCTGAAAATCCGCGTGACCTATTGCTACCCGATGATCGTGCCGCTGGTAAACCGCACCATCGGTGCCCTCATCAACCTGGTGGACGCCGGCGAGGACATCGAGTCGGCCCGCCCGGACTGGAACGCCCAGTACCGGGCCTACCTGGAGGACGAAGGCGACGCCAGCTTCCGGGACCGGTGCCTGTTCGACGATCCCAACCCGCGCATACCGCTCAACGCCCAGGCCATCGTGCGCATGCAGTCGCCCGCCCTGCTGCCGGACTGAGTCGGGCTCCGGCCCGCCGGCAACGCCCCGTTCCGGGCACCGCCCGCGGCGCTTCGCCCGGGCCGAACAGCCCGCCCCCCACCGCAC
>CAYGQN010000094.1:0-11759 GCA_964351795.1 uncultured Gammaproteobacteria bacterium | reverse complement strand
GAGCACCGGCCGCCCAGGGGCAAGTTGTTGCGGTTGACCGCGGCCTGGACACCAGCCGGCGCCGCTGACAGGCAGCCGCAGCCAAACGCTCGCCGCGCCGTCACCACCGCTCAGCGCTCGTCATCGCCGCTGCCGTCGCCACGCTGGGCCAGCAGGTCGAGCTGCTGACGGCGCAGTTCCGGCGGGATATCCTGCTGCAGCAGCTCCACCTCCTCGCGGAACTGCTGAACATCCTCGAAGCTGCGGTATACGGAGGCAAAGCGTACGTAGGCCACCTGGTCGAGGTTGCGCAGTTCCTGCATGACCCATTCGCCAATCTGGCGGGAGTTGACCTCACGCAGGTTGGAGGCCCGCAGCTTCTTGATGATGCTGCTGATGGCGCGCTCGATGCTGTCCGCCGGCACTGGCCGCTTGCGCAAGGCGCGTTCCATACCCCCGCGCAGCTTCTCCTCGTCGAACAGCTCGCGACTGCCGTCGCGGGCCTTCACGACCCGGGGCATGGCCAGTTCGGCCGTCTCGTACGTGGTGAACCGTTCGCTGCAGTCGTCGCACTGGCGGCGCCGGCGGATCTGCTCGCCCTCACCGACCAGGCGGGAGTCGACCACGCGAGTGTTCAGCGACGTGCAGAATGGACAACGCATCGTCTTCTCCGCCCTAACTGTTTGATATGGCTGAACACCAGGCGCCAAGACTACCACAGGCGGCGGCCCTTCCGAAGCCCGTTCGCTGCAGTTTCCAGGCACCCTGTCGATAGCCATCCGTACAAGCGTGGAGGCCGACTTGAAGCGAACCCGAATTCTCGAGTCCGAAGTTCGAGCAGGCGTCCCTTTGCCCTGGGATGCCTGGAGCGGCCCCGGGCTGCTGTTGCTGCGCGCCGGCGAGCGATTCACCAGCGAACAGCAGATGCGCAACCTGCTCGCCCGCGGCCTGTACCGTCATGAGCCGAATGCCGACGTGGCCGTCAGCGGGCGGGCTGCCAGCGAACCGGGCGCGCGCATCGAGGCCATCGAGGCGGAGCTTCTGCAGTCCCTGCGCCGCATCGCCGATGGCGGGGCCGCGGATGGTCTGGCCAGCTGCGAGTCGCTGGCGAACCGGATCATGGAACTTGCCGAGGACGAACCGGACTTCGCCCTGGGCAGTGTGGCCCTGGACATCGCCAGCCCCTACACCCAGGTGCATCCACTGATGACGGGGCTGATCGTTGCCCTGTGCGGCAAGCGCTGCGGCTTCGACGAGGCAGACCGTCGCCGGGCAATCATGGCCACGCTGTTCGGCAACGTCGGCATGCTGGACCTGCAGGACGAACTCGCCGCCCGGGCCGGGCCACTGCAGGAGGCCGAGCGTCAGCGCGTGCGGATGCACCCGGAGGTCGGCTGCTCCCTGCTGCAGGCGGCCGGCTGGCAGGACCCGGAACTGCTCGCCATCGTCGCCCAGCACCACGAACGCCTGGACGGCAGCGGCTACCCGCGCGGCCTGCGCGGCGAGGCCATCCATCGCAATGCGCGACTGGTGGCGCTGGCCGACATCTACGCCGCAATGGTCCTGCCGCGCCGCTACCGGCGCGGCATCCGCGGTCACGAGGCCGTGCGCAACATCTTCCTGGAACGCGGGCGCCAGGTGGACGATGACCTGGCCCAGGCCTTCGTGCGCGAGATGGGCCTGTACCCGCCAGGCACCTTCGTACGCCTGCGCGATGGCCAGACCGGCGTGGTCATCCGGCGGGCCAGCGGCAACGCCGCCGCGCCGGTGGTCAGTTGCCTGAGTTCACCGGACGGGCGCCACTACGAAGCGCCGATCCTGCGTCATACCAGCGAGCGGCCCTCGCTGGCGGTGGAGGCCGTGCTCGATACGCCTGATCCGCTGCCGTTTCCGCTGGCGCGGCTGTGGGGCGCAATACCGCTCTGAGTCGGCCGCAACGGGCTGAAGATCAGTCCGGGCCGGTCGCTAACCGGGTATGTCCGCCGCGACCCCCGTGAATGCCGAAGTCCCCGGGAGCAAACGCTCGATCCGGGACCGCTTCATGGCCATCAACCGTGCCCGCCTGCTGCGGGCGCGGGAGGCCGTCACGCCCCGCCAGCGCGATGTGCTGGACATGCTGGCGGTGCTGTTTCACTGCAACCATCCGCTGCTGCCGGGCTACGTGTCCCAGCGCACCCCCGAGGGCATCATGGGCTTCGCGCCCGGCCAGCATGCCGCGCGGATCTGCCGCAAGTACATCAAGGCCTTCGAACTGCCACGCCGGGCACTGTACCGCCACGACATACAGGGGCTGTACGTGATGGGCAGCGCCGGCAGCGTTGCCTACTCGCGGGGCAGCGATTTCGATATCTGGGTCTGTCATCGCCCGGGGCTGGAGGACGAGCGCCTTCGGGAGCTGGAGGAAAAGGCCCGGCAGATCGAGCAATGGAGCGCCGACTTCGGCCTGGAGGTCCATTTTTTCGTCTTCGACGCAGCCGATTTCCGCGACGGCCGGACCATGAGCCTGTCGGATGAGAGCAGCGGCAGCTCGCAGCGCTTCCTGCTGCTGGACGAGTTCTACCGCTCGGGGCTGGTGGTCGCCGGGGCAACACCGCTGTGGTGGCTGGTGCCGCCGGACTCCGAGGGCGATTACGACCAGGTCGCCGCCGACCTGCTGGAGCGCCGCTTCGTGCGCGCCGAGGAGTGCATCGACTTCGGCGGTGTCGGCCACATTCCGCCCGAGGAGTTCTTCGGGGCCGCGGTCTGGCAGCTATACAAGAGCATCACCTCGCCCTACAAGTCGGTGCTGAAGCTCTTGCTCATGGAGGTGTATGCCTACGAGTACCCGGGCATCGAGCTGCTGAGCATGCGCTACAAGCGCGCCGTCTACGAGGACGAAACCGACCTCGGCGCACTCGACCCCTACCTGCAGATGTACCGCAAGGTGGAGGAGTACCTGATGGCGCAGAATGACACCGTGCGCCTGAACCTGGCCCGCCGCGGCTTCTACCTGAAGGTGAAGGAGAAGCTGTCCGAGCCGCGGCGCGGCGAGGTTGGCTGGCGGCGCGAGCTGGTCGAGGACATGGTGCGCCGCTGGGGCTGGAATGCCGCCATGATCAAGCGTATGGACCAGCGCGGGACCTGGCCCCTGGACGTGGTGAAGAACGAGCGCCAGCAACTCATCCAGGCCCTGACCAAGAGTTACCGCCACCTGTCCGCATTTGCCCGGGGCCGTGGCGACGTGCACATCAGCGACCGGGATCTCACGGTCCTCGGCCGGCGCCTGTACGCGGCCTTCGAGCGCAAGGCCGGCAAGATCGACGTCATCACGCGCGGCATCACCAAGTCGCTGGCCGAACCACGCATGGCACTGGTCGAGCTCGACGATGAAGGCGGCTCCAGCTGGGGCCTGTACCGCAGCCATGTCACGCGGGCGGACCATAACGAACACTATCCACTCAAACGCGCCCAGGCCGTGGTGGAACTGCTCACGTGGACCCACCTGAACGGGCTGGTCGGCCACGACACGGTGCTGTCCGTGTCCGCCAGGCGCAACGCGCCCACCCAGCGCGATGCGCGCGAGGTGCTCGAGGCCCTGGCAGTCAGCTACCCGGATGGCTATGTCAACGAGGCCAGCTCAGAGGCCTTGCTGCGCAAACCGGCGGTGCGCGAGGCCACGATTTTCGTGAATGTCGGCGACAATCCGCTGCAAAGCACCTTCGAGCGCGGCGATCTCATCACCAGCGATCACAACGACGTGCTCAACTACAGCGGCCTGCGACGCAACCTGCTCGGCAGCTGCGACCTGGTGGTCACGAATACCTGGGGCGAGGTGTTCTCGGCCGCCTGCCGGGGCCCGACCGCGCTGGTGGACCTGCTCGGCGTGTATGCGCGCTGGACGGAAAACCCGGCCACCCTGCCGCGACCGCGCATCGAATGCTTCACCCCGGGCTACGGTCCCAGCATCATCCGTCGCCTGGACGCACTGTTCGACGATTTCCTGCATGCCCTGTCGGCTCCCCACGGCGAGGGCGACCTGCGCTACGTGCTGGAAGTCGGCGGCGAGGTCCACGTGGTGGAGTACAGCGCCGGCAACATCGAAACACGCCGCTTCGAGCAGCCATCCCGTTTCAGCCAGTACCTGGAGGCGCCCAGAAGCGGCTATTGCCGCACCGTGTTCGACAATGCCAGCCTGCAGGACTCGCTGTTGCGCAAGGTCCTGGAGCACAACCGCCGCAATACCATCCAGGTCTACATCGTGAACGGCCCCGAGCATTCCGACGTGCTGGTGGTGGACGAATTCGGCACGGTGCTGCAGCAACGCGAATCCTGCCTGGACAACAACGTGCTCGTCGATCACCTGGACCGGTTCCTGCGCAACTGCGCCCAGCGCGTCGTGCAGTCCCACGACGCCGGGGACCTGCATTGCGAGTATTTCCGTGCCGAGCGGCGCGGCCGGGTCGGCTGGCGCCTGGAGCCGCTGGCCACCGGCACACTCAGTGGCGAGGACTACTGCCAGGTCCAGGTGCTGGGGGAACTCGACGGCAACGGGCGCACCGTGTTCACCCTCTACGCCGACGGCGAGGAGTTCTCGTCCCTGCAGTACGGGGCGGATTTCATCAGCGTGGCCGTGCGGCATATCCTCGGCCGGCGCCAGAGCGGCCTGAAGTACCCCATCTACATCACCGACATGGACCTGGCAGCGCCTTTACTTAACCGGCAGAACGTTCAAGAATTGCATACCACCGGTTTTCTCAGGCACAAGCATCACATCGAGTCACGTCTGAACGAGGCATTGCGCAGGCTCTAGCAGCGCCAGCGCGATCCCGGCAGCCGGCTCGGAGCATGCGAAGGGGCACAGCTGCACAGCGCCGCACATGAGTTCCCCAGGCCACATCCTGCTGGTTGAAGACAACGCCGACGATGCCGAGCTGTGCATGCGCGCCTTCGCCCGCCAGCCGGTACCGCGCGACGTTCACCTGTTCAACGACGGCATCGCCCTGCTCGAGCACCTGCGCCACGACCCCGCCGGCGCCGCGCCACCCGGCCTGGTCGTGCTGGACCTGAAGATGCCGCGCCTGGACGGCATCGCCACGCTTGCCGCCCTGCGCACGATGCCCAGGCTGAGCCGGGTGCCGGTGGTCATCATCAGTTCGTCCGGCCAGCACAGTGACATCGAGGCCGCCTACGCCGCCGGCGCCAACAGCTACATCCGCAAGCCGGTCGACTATGACGCCTTCGGCGACGCCCTCGCCGCCATCGTCCACTACTGGCTGGACCTGAATCTGCCCGCGGTGCCGAGGATGCCGGGATGAACCTCGCGGCCATCAATCTGCTGCTGGTCGAGGACAGCGATGACGATGCCGTGCTGCTGATGCGCGAACTCGAGCGCGGTGGCTACGACGTGGCCTGCCGGCGGGTGGATGATGCCGGCACCATGGCCGATGCCCTGCACGGCGGCGCCTGGGACATCGTCATCGCCGATTACTGCATCCCGGGCTTCAGCGGCCTGGAGGCCCTGGAAATGGTCCAGCGAGAAGGCCTGGACCTGCCCTTCCTGCTGGTTTCCGGCCAGCTCGGCGAGGAGCACGCCCGTGCGGCCATGCGGGCCGGCGCCCACGATTACATCGTCAAGCACCAGCTCGCGCGCCTGGTGCCGGCGGTCGAGCGGGAATTGCGCGATGCCGGCACGCGCCGGGCGCGGCGCCAGGCCGAGGCACTGCTGCTGTACAACGCCCGCCACGACAGCCTGACCGGCCTGGCCAACCGACGCGAGTTCGAGCGCATGGTTGAACGTCTGCGCAACGAGCCAGCCGGCGAGTGCGTCACGGTGCTGGCCAGCCTGGACCTGGACCAGTTCAGGCTCGTCAACGATACCGCCGGCCATGCCGCCGGTGACGCCCTGCTCCGGCATGCCGCGGCGGTGATCCGCGATGCGGTGGCCGAGCACGATATCGTGGCGCGGCTCGGCGGCGATGAATACGGCATCCTGCTGGTCCAGCGGACGCTGGCCGAGGCAAGCATGGCGGCGCGACGGATCCTGGATGAACTGCATCGGCAGCGCTTCCAGTGGGACGGGCGGGATTTCGATGTCAGCGCCAGTGTCGGGCTGGTCAGTATCAGCGCCGAGACCCGCAGCAGCACCGAACTGCTGGGCCTGGCCGAGGTCGCCCGGTGTGCGGCCAGGGATATCGGCCGGAACCGTGTGCACGTGTACGAGTCCACCGACATCGACATCGCGCGCCGGCGCCGGGAAACGACGATGGTGGCCAACCTGGACCGCGCCCTGGATACCGATGCCTTTGTGCTGTACTTCCAGCTTGTCCGGCCGCGCCTGGCCGGCCCCGGCAGGACCTGCCAGGTCGAGGTGCTGCTGCGCCTTCGCGACCACAGGGGCCGCCTGGTCTCGCCCGCGGCATTCATGCCGGCCGCCGAGCACTATCACTTCATGCCCGCTATCGACACCTGGGTGGGCGAACACCTGCTGCTGCTGATGGAATCATTGCTGGCCCGGCACGAAAGCCTGCCGTTCAGCCTGTGCCTGAATGTCAGCGCCGCATCGCTGGGCAGCGCCGATTACCGCGATTACCTGCGTGCCAACATGGCCGCTGCCTGCCTGCCGCCGGAAATGCTCATCCTGGAAGTCGCCGAAAGCGCGGCCATCACGCAGCTGGAATCCGCCACCCGCTTCATGCACGAATTCCGCGAACTTGGCGTTCGCTTCGCACTCGATGACGTGGGTGCCGGGCTGTCATCGTTCAACCAGCTGCGTGAGCTGCCGGTTGATCTCCTCAAGGTCGGCGGCGGCTTCGTGCGCCGGCTTGGCCGCGATCCGGTGAGCCGCAGCATTCTGGAGTCCTACCTGCGGATCGGCCGGGCGCTGGGGCTGCAGACGGTGGTGGAATCGGTGGAGACCGACACCACCCTGGACCTCGTCAATGCGATGGACGTGGACTACCTGCAGGGCTATGCCGTGCATCGGCCCGAGCCCCTCACCGAACAGGCAATCGACAGGCTGGTCGAACAGTTGCGCTGAGG
Source organism: uncultured Gammaproteobacteria bacterium (assembly GCA_964351795.1). Classification (GTDB taxonomy): domain Bacteria; phylum Pseudomonadota; class Gammaproteobacteria; order JADZEE01; family JADZEE01; genus CAYGQN01. Next base: position 4,763 of record CAYGQN010000094.1, on the reverse strand, counting down.
GCCGCCGGGCCGGTGCTGGCCTGCCCTGCCGGGCTTGGGTTAGAGTCTGACCGCCCTGCCAGCAAGCCGCCGCCCCAGGTCACGGAACACCCATGGAAACCAATATCATCACACTGCTCGAACGGGTCGCCAGCGCGCTCGAACGCATCGAAGACCAGCTGCCGGCGCCGGCCGGTCCGCCGCCCTGGGATGCCGCCAGCGCCTTCCGCTGGCAGTGCGACGCGATGGGGCATGCGCGCTTCATCCCCTTGCAGCACGATCAATCCCTGCGCCTGACGGATCTGCTGGGGATCGATCGCCCGCGCGATGCCATCAACCGCAATACCGCGCAGTTCGTCGCCGGCCTGCCGGCCAACAACGTGCTGCTGTGGGGGCCCAAGGGGACGGGCAAGTCCTCGCTGGTGCGGGCGGTACTGAACGAGCACTCCGGGCAGGGTCTGCGACTGGTGGAAATGGCGCACGATGCGCTGGCTGACCTGTGGCAGGTGGTGCAGGTCCTGCGCGACCGGCCGGAGCGCTTCATCCTGTTCTTCGACGACCTGTCCTTCGAATCAGGGGACCCGGACTACCGTGCCCTGAAGGCCGCCCTGGAGGGCTCGATGGCCGGCCTGCCGGACAACGTCCTCGTGTACGCCACCTCCAACCGGCGACACCTCATGCCGGAGCTCAAGCAGGACAACCAGGATTCCCACATCCTCGACGGTGAACTGCACCACGGCGAAGCGGTGGAGGAGAAGGTGTCACTGTCGGAGCGCTTCGGGCTGTGGCTGGCCCTGCACCCGTTCTCCCAGGAGCGTTACCTGGAAATCTGCGGTCACTGGCTGCGACGGCTGGATGTCGACGCGCCGGAGCAGGCCTGGCGCGCCGAGGCGCTGCGCTGGGCGCTGCTCAAGGGCAGTCGCAGCGGCCGCAGCGCGTGGCAGTTCGCCCGCGATCATGCCGGTCGCCTGCGCCTGGAGGCGAGCCGTTGACCGCGCTGCTGGCCATCATCGGTGGCAGCGGCGTCAACGAACTGCCCGGCCTGAAGGTGCATGAGACGCTGCAAACGGACACCGCCTGGGGCACGCCGTCGGCGCCTGTCCTGCGCGGCGAGTACCATGGTGAACCGGTGCTGTTCCTGACCCGCCACGGGCGCCCGCACGCCATCGCGCCGCATGCCATCAACTACCGCGCCAACATCGCGGCGCTGCACGCGGCCGGTGCGCGCCGCATCATCGCCATGGCCGCGGTGGGCGGCATCAGCGCGGCCATGGAGGACGCCCGCCTGGTCATACCCGACCAGCTCATCGATTACACCTGGGGCCGGGCGCACAGTTTCCTGGACGGTCAGCACATGGCGCTGGGGCACGTGGATTTCACCTGGCCCTACGATGCCACCCTGCGTCGCCAGATGCTGGCGGCGGCGGCCGCGGCGGACATCGACGTGGTGGATGGTGCCTGCATGGCAGTGACCCAGGGGCCGCGCCTGGAAACCGCTGCCGAGGTGGCGCGCCTGGCGAGGGACGGTTGTGACATTGTCGGCATGACCGGCATGCCCGAGGCCGCGCTGGCGCGGGAGATGGACATCGCCTATGCCTGCTGCGCCATCGTGGCCAACCGCGCCGCCGGTCTCGCCAGCGGTGAAATCACGATGGAGATGGTGTTTGCCAACCTCGCCCGCGGCGTGGACAAGGCCGTCGCGCTGCTGCGGGCGACCGTGGCGGCCCGCCCGCCCGGCTGAGCCCTGCCCTACTCGGCGGGCTCGTCGGAACCGGGCACGAACGGCGTCACCTGCACGAGCAGGCCGAAGCGAGGGTGATCAAAGTAGTGCAACTCGCGCAGGCGCACCCTGCGCTCCTGCTCCAGGCGCAGGGGTATGTCGTCCTCGCCCCGATAGACAAAATCGGCATCGATGTTGAGCTGGCTGCCGACCTTCAGGCGCAGGATGCCGTCCAGGGCATGACTGGGCTGCAGCATCAGCAGTTCCTCGTCGGCCTCGAAATCCTCCGCGGCGTTGTCCAGCGGCGCGGCCGGCGTCGATTCGCCCTCGCCCGCCGGCGCGGGCATGGTCGCGGCTTCGCTCTCGCTGTCCTGCAGCGGTGCCGGCAGTGACCAGTTCCGCAGGCGGACTCCGCGCGCCCGATAGCTGCCATAGCTCGGCTGGCGCCATGCCACGTGCAGGAGGACATCGTAGCCGGGGGCGCGCGCCAGACGCTGCGCAACCGCCTCGATGCGGTGGTCCGGTGCCGGCAGGCTGAGGAAGGCCGTTGGCAGCGCCGGGCCGGTGTCGGCCGGTTCATCATCGAGAATGGCCGCTTCGTCGATTTCGGGCAGGGCCTCGATGAGGTCCACGGTGATGCCGTCGATTTCCGGCTCCCAGACAGCACCCACCCACTGCTCGTCGTCGGCCGCGATCGGGTTCACATAGCGAAAGGCGACCACCTCGACGTGGTACCACTGGGCGCCGACCGGCCCTGCCGTCAGCAGGGTCGATGCCGCCAGCGCGCAGGCTGCCAGGTACCGCGGGATTGCGATGCACACAGTCGTCAGGTCCCCTGTCGTGATGGATCCAGAAAATCGAGCAGCCACTGCATCTCGGCCAGGCGCTCCTCGCCACCGGCCAGCTCCTTGCGCAGGCGAAGCCGTTCGGGGCCGTCGAGGCGGTACCAGTCATCGTACTTCTGGATGAGCAGGACAAGCCGCGCCGGATCGACCCCGGCATCGCTGCGGAACAGGATGCGTCCGCCGCGGCTGCTGAATTCGGCACGCGTGATACCCAGCGCCGTCGCGCCGGATTTTAGCAGGCTGATGCGCAGAATATTGCGGGCCGGTTCCGGCAGCGGGCCAAAACGGTCGACCAGCTCCTCCTGCAGCTCCCGCAGTTCCGCCGCGTCCTCGGCGGCGGAGATCCGCTTGTACAGCACCAGCCGCTGCTGGACGTCGGGCACGTAGTCTTCCGGCAGCAGCGCCGGGATTCCGAATTCAAGCTCGACGCCCTCGTTCAGCGCGCGGTCGAGCACCGGCTCCTTGCCGCTGCGCAGCGCCGCGACGGCCCGTTCCAGCAGCTCCATGTACAACGAGTAGCCGATGGTCTGGATATGGCCGCTCTGCTCGGCACCAAGCAGCTCCCCGGCGCCGCGGATCTCCAGGTCATGCGAGGCCAGCGTGAAGCCGAGGCCGAGCTCGGTGAGCGACTCGATGGCTTCCAGGCGCTTCAGGGCATCCCCGGTGATCGCTTTGCGGTCCGGTACGATGAGGTAGGCATAGGCGCGATGATGCGAACGCCCCACCCGGCCACGCAGCTGGTACAGCTGCGCCAGGCCGAACTTGTCCGCCCGGTTGATGAGGATGGTATTGGCGCTGGGGATATCGATGCCGGTCTCGACGATGGTCGAGCACACCAGCACGTTGAAGCGGCGATGATAGAAATCCAGCATGACGCGCTCGAGCTCCTGCTCGCGCATCTGCCCGTGGGCGAAGCGCACCCGCGCCTCGGGCATGAGTTCGGTGATGCGCGCGGTCATCTTCTCGATGCTGCTGACCTCGTTATGCAGGAAATACACCTGCCCGCCGCGATTGATCTCGCGCAGGATGGCCTCGCGAATGGTTTCGTCATCCCATTGGCGCACGAAAGTACGAACGGGTATGCGACGCGACGGTGGCGTGGCAATCAGCGAAAGATCCCGGATTCCCGCCAGTGCCATGTTCAGGGTGCGGGGAATGGGGGTGGCCGTCATGGTCAGCACATTGACCTCCGAGCGCAGCGCCTTGAACTGTTCCTTCTGGCGAACGCCGAAGCGGTGCTCCTCGTCGATGATGACCAGGCCCAGGTTCTTGAATCGCACGTCCCGCTGGATGAGCTTGTGCGTGCCAATGACGATATCGACGCCGCCCTCGGCCAGCGCGTCATGCGCGCTGCGCTGTTCGGCCGCCGTGCGGAACCGCGACAGCAGCTCGATGCGCAGCGGCCAGTCGGCGAAGCGGTCACGGAAGTTCTGGTAGTGCTGCTGTGCCAGCAGCGTGGTCGGCACGAGTACGGCGACCTGGTGGCCGGCCATGGCCGTGACGAAGGCCGCGCGCATCGCCACCTCGGTCTTGCCGAAGCCCGAGTCACCGCAGATGAGGCGGTCCATGGGCTGTTCTTTTTCAAGGTCCTCGATGACCGCCTCGATGGCCCCCGCCTGGTCCGGGGTCTCGTCGAAGGGGAACGCGGCGGCGAAGCCGCGGTAGGCCCCGCCGTCCAGCTGGAAGCGGCGGCCGCGGCGGGCGGCCCGCCGGGCATGCAGGTCGAGCAGCTCGGCGGCAACGTCGCGGACCCGCCTGGCGGCCTTCTCACGGGCCTTCTGCCATTGCCCGCTGCCGAGCTTGTTGAGCGGGGCGTGCTCGATATCCGGCCCGGAGTAACGGCTGAGCAGGTACAGCGAGCCGACTGGCACGTACAGCTTGTCATCGTCGGCGTAATGCAGCTCGATGAACTCGGCATCGATACCGCTGACGTTGAGCGTGACCAGGCCGACGAAACGACCCACGCCGTGCTCCTCGTGCACCACCGCCGCGCCCGGGGAGAGCTCGGCCAGGTTCTTCAGCAGCAGGTCCGGATCGGCGCGACGGGAGCGGCGGCGGCGCTGGGCGGCGCGTTCGCCGAACATCTGGCTCTCGGCAACCAGCGCCAGGCGCGGCCGGGTCAGCTCGGCGCCGTTGTCGATGGGCGCGACCGTCAGCGCGACCTTCGCGCCGGAATCCAGGAACTCCTGCCAGCCGGACACCAGTGTCGGCCGTTGCCC
>CAYGQN010000093.1:0-11775 GCA_964351795.1 uncultured Gammaproteobacteria bacterium | reverse complement strand
GGTGCCTGGGATGCACCCTACATGCCCGAGTTCGTCTCCTCCCTGGCGATTGCCAGGGTCGACGGCACGGTCCGGCGCCGCTACGCCGGCAAGGCCGAGTCCGGCCGCATGCACCTGAAAACCGGCACCATGGACGACGTCTCCTCGATCGCCGGCTACGTGCAGGCCCGGGACGGGCGCCGCTATGCCGTGGCGATGCTCATCAACGCGCCGCAGGCCCACCGCGGCCCCGGCCACGAGATCCAGGACGCCCTGCTGCACTGGCTGTATCGCCGCGAAGCTGCCCCGGCCACGCAACCGGCCCAGGCCGCCAGGGCGGCCCCGGCAGTACCGCAGGCACCCTGATGCGCAGCCTGAATCCCGGGAACCGCGCGGCGAGGCAGCGCCAGGGTGCGGCGGCAACGCCGCCCTGGCGTGCAGAGTCTGTGCAGGACCCGCACGGCGCGATCGGCTGCACCCCGGTGCTGATCGGCGCGACAATGCCAGCATGAACACCTTGGGTAGCACTCGTCCGCGCCGCTGGCTGCTGCTGGCCACGGTGCTGTGGCTGTACGCCGGCCTGGTACACGCGTCACCCGAGCGCGCCGATCCGCTCCTCGGCCGGGTGCTCGATGCCAGCGGCAGCGACGTGCCCTTCGACACGCTTATCGCGCGCATGGCCGAGGCCGACGTGGTGTATCTCGGCGAGAACCACAACAACGCGCTTCACCATGCCGGCCAGCGCCGCATCCTCCGCGCGCTGGCCGGTCGCGGCCTGCAACCGGCCCTGGGGTTCGAGTTCTTCGACGTCGGCCAGACCGGCTTCCTGCAGCAGCATGTCAGCGCGGCGGCCGCGGCCGTGCCGATGCACGCGGGCCCGCGCGCCGATCCCGAGGCGACCCTGCGCCGGCAGCTGGGCTGGACCGCGCGCAGCGACCGGGACTGGGATTTCTACTTCAACCTGGTCGACATCGCCCGTGAATACGGCCTGCCGGTGTTCGGCGCCGACCTGCCGGCCGGCATCATCCTGGCCCTGAGCCGGGGTGGTCGCGACAGCCTCAACGCCGTCGCCCGCAGCCTGCTGCCGGCGCCGCCGGCCACAGACAAGGCCTATGAAGCCCTGATGAAGCGCAGCTTCCGGGACGCGCATTGCGGCTGGGGCGAGGAGCCGATGCTGACCCACCTGTGGCAGACCTGGCAGGCGCGCAATGCGCGCATGGCGCGCGCCATTGTCGACATGGCCGCCGAGACCCAAGGCCCGCTGGTGATCATCCTCGGCAAGGGCCATACCGCGCATGGCCGCGCGGTGCCCGGCGCCGTGGCGGCGCTGGCACCGGACCTGGTGCAGGTGAACTTCGCCTTCCAGGAGATTGCCCCGGCCCCGGCCCCGGCGGCCGCGTACTTCCAGGCGGCCCGCGAAGGCGGCGCGGATTTCGGCCCGGCCCACGAACTGCTCTGGTTCACCCAGCGTCACGATTACCGCGATCCCTGCGCCGGCTTCGGCAAGACCGAGTGAGCGCCGGCTACGCGGCCGGGCCGGGGGGCAAACCGCCCCCGCTCAGGCCTTGGTCGCGCAGGTCATCAGGAAATCCTGGCGCAGGATGTTGTCGCCGAAATAGCGGCCGATGAGTGCCTCGAGATCGGCGCGCAGCCGCGCCAGCCGCTCGGGCTCCCCGGCCAGCGCCGTGACCAGCCGGGTCACGGGCCCGGCATTGGCCTCCATGAACAGGCGCATGTGCGCCGGGCTCAGTGCCGGTATCCGCATGCAGGCGCGATCGAAGCGCAGCCCGCTCACATGCCCCTGCAGCCGCTCACGCACCACGGCCACGTCGCCCCAGGCAGCCGGCGGCGCGGCGCCCGGCGGCGGCGGCGGGGAGTAGCTGCCGAGCAGGTTGAACATCTCGCCGGTGAACAGCTCCGGCGGCCAGGTGGAGAAAGCGATCACCCCGCCGGGCTTGAGCACCCGCAGCATCTGCTGCAGCGCCACGTCGGGGCGTGGGCCGAACATGTGCCCGAACTGGCTCAGCACCACATCGAAGGCGGCATCCTCGAAGGGCATGGCCTCGACGTCGGCTTCGTGGAAGTCGATATCCAGGCCGGCCAGTGCGGCATTGTCACGGGCCCGCGCCAGCAGCGCCGGGGTCAGGTCGGCGCCGCTGACCTGCGCCCCGGTGCGGGCCGCGGTCAGCGCCACCACGCCGGTACCGCAGGCCACGTCGAGGACGCGCTGGCCCGGGCCAACCCCGGCAAAGCGCACCAGTTCCGGTGCCGCCATGGCCGTCATCGTCTCGAACGGCGCGAACGTGGACCAGCCCTCGCGGGCCGCGACTTTCATCTGCTCGATTGGATCCATCGTATTCTGCTCCACGGTTTGCATTGGCCGTCGCCCACACGGGCGCGGGGTGTGCATTATGCGCGGCCACGCGCCGTCCGTGCACAGCGGACCGGCGCGCGGGCGCCACACGGCCGTCGGGCGGGGCAATGCTATGCTCCGCCCGACCACACGGATTGCCACCACGGAGCCCGCCATGCACCAACCCGACGCCCCTGGCCCGATGTCCGCCGACCAGCTCGATGCACTGCTTGGCCCGGCGGCCGAGGGGGAGACCGGCCTGCGCGGCTGGCTGCGGCAGCTGGCCGCGGCCGCGGAACTGCGCAGCATCGACTGCCCGGTGGACACCCGGCTCGAACTCGGCGCCATCACTCGCGTGAACCTCGGCCTCGCCGGCCCGGCCCTGCTGTTCACGCAGCTCGAGGACTACCGGGACACCATCTCCAGCCGTTTCGTCACCTGCGGCCTCGGCAACCGCCGGCAGCTGTGCGTGCTGCTCGGCCTGGATACGGCCACCGCGGATCGGGACATCGTGCGCCACCTGAAGCAAGCCTATGCCACGCCGCTGCCGCCGCGCGTCGTCGCGGCCGGGCAGGCCCCGGTGAAGCAGCACATCCTCACCGGCGCGGGCATCGATCTCGACCAGTTTCCGGCGCCGGTATGGCAGGAGCTGGACGGTGGCCGCTACATCGACACCTTCTGCGGCGTCATCACCGCCGACGCCCACACAGGCCGCGAGAACATCGGCCTGTACCGCGGCCAGGTGGTCGGCCGGGATCGCATCGCCAAGGTGATGCTTCCCACCCAGGGCGGCGGGGGCCACATGACCGGCTGGCGCGGCCGCCGTGAGCGCATGCCCATCGCCATCGCCTACGGCGCCCACGACGTGGTGCCGTTCTGCGCCGGCAGCCCGTTTCCGCGCCAGGTGTGCGAATGGGACATGATGGGGGCCATCCTCGGCCGCCCCCTGGACCTGGTGAAGTGCGAAACCGTGGACCTGCTGGCGCCGGCGGACGCGGAAGTCATCGTCGAGGGCTACATGAGCCCGGACCCGGCCGACTTCGCACTGGAGGGCCCCTTCGGCGAGTACCCGGGTTACTACGGCGGCACGCCCTCGCCCAAGCCGGTGCTGGAAGTGACCTGCATCACCCACCGCGACAAGCCCATCATGCGCGGCACCCTGGAGGGCTGCCGGCCCGGCTTCCCCAGCGAGGACTCCATCCTCTGCTCGTACTCCTGGTCGGCCATCTTCTGGAACATGCTGGAAGCGGCCGGCGTGGTGGGCGTCACCGACGTGTGGTGCCCGCACGTGTCCACCGGCACACATATCGTGGTGCAGATCCGCAAGCAGTACCGCGGCCATGCCCAGCAGGTGGCCATGGCGCTGTGGGGCACCAGTGCCGCGCAGTGGTTCTTCAAGCATGTGCTGGTGGTGGAGGAGGATATCGACATCCGCGATCCGGTGGCGCTGGAGTGGGCCATCGCCTTCCGGGTCAATGCCGGCATGGACCAGATCATGATGGCCGGGCCGACCTTCGGCTCGCCGCTGGACCCCTCCACCTCCTTCGAGGTCATCGACATCCCGCGCTATCGCACCGGCAAGTGGACCCGCGTGCTGGTGGATGCCACCCGCAACTGGGAGCTGGCCAGGAACCCGGACTGGGGCGGCCACAGCTTCCCGCCCGTGGGCAAGCTCAGGCCCGAACTCGAGCAGCGGATCCGGGCGCGCTGGGCCGAGTACGGGATCGGGATCCCCTACCTCGACGAGCAGCAGCGCGAGCAGCTCACCCTGGAGACACTCAGCCGCGAACTGCCCTTCCTGTAGGCGGCCCGGGCCGCGCGCGACGCCGGGCCCGACCGGCAACGCCCCGATGAACCTCGCCCGGTGCCGTGACAGCCGCGCAGGCGCAGCGAAGTTCGGTCGGCACCGGGCGCACAGGCGACCAGGACGGCACCGGTTCGTGCCGCGACGGCCGCGTGGTGCTCAGTAGCAGTCGAGATCCGCGGCGAAGTCCACCGGGCCATCGTAATGCCGGGCGATGGCAGCGCGCGTGTCCTCCTCCACGCCGAGGCTGCGCCGCATGCGGTGCGACAGCACCAGCCGGCCGACGCCCGCGGCCGCGGCAATGGCGCCGATGCGCGAGGGCTCGGCATGCAGTGAGCGGGCGACTTCCCCGGCCCCCTCGGGGATGGCGTTGTGCGCCACGAGCACGTCGGCACCGGCGGCCAGCTTCTCCAGGTTGCCGCTGCGGCCGCTGAAATCCCCGCTGAACACGATGGACCGGCCAGGCGCCTGCACCCGCCAGGCCAGCGCCGGTATCGGCCCGTGCTGCACCGGCACCACCTGCAGGCGCAGGGCGGGGTGGTTGAACACATCGTTGACGGCATCGTCGCGGTGATCGAACGCGTGCGGCTGCAGGTGCCAGGCCCCCTCGCCCCCGGGCAGGTACTCGCCGAGGTATTGCCAGGGCGTGCCGGGGCCGAACAGGCCCTGCAGGAAGGCGGCGACGCCGGGCATGCGGGCATTACCGGTGGGGCCCAGCACCGGCAGGTCCCGATCACGGCGCCCCAGGAAGGAGGCTTTCACGTACACGGGCAGGTCGGCGGTATGGTCGACGTGCAGGTGCGTGAGCAGGATCAGGTCCACGCGCGCGAACTCACCCCCGGCACGAATGAAATTGCGGGCCGTGCCGTTGCCGGCGTCCACCAGCACGCGCGGCCGGCCCTGCAACCACAGCACGTAGCCGGCGGCGGCGCGGTCGGCGAGGATCTCCGGCCCGGTCGAGCCCAGCACCTGAACGGCGAGGCCCTCGCCGGGGCATCCGGCCACCGCAGCGACGGGGGCGAACGGCAGCAGCAGGGCCAGCACCAGCAGGCGACACAAACGGTATCGGGCGGCAACGCGCATCGCCCACAGCATAGCGCAGCCGGCAGCGGCGCTCAGCGCGGCAGGCGGTTCCAGGCGTCGAGGGCGGCGATCTTGTAGGTCTCGGCCAGGGTCGGATAGTTGAAGACGGTTTCCACGAAGTAATCCAGGCCGCCGCCCAGGGCCAGCACCGCCTGGCCGATGTGCACCAGCTCGGTGGCGCCCTCGCCGACGATGTGGACGCCGAGCAGCCGGCGATCATCCAGGGCCACAACGAGCTTGAGCAGGCCCTCGCGCAGGCCCAGGATCTGCCCGCGCGAAGTCTCGCGGAAGCGCGCGGTGCCGGTCTCGTAGGGGATCCCGGCCGCCTGCGCCTCGGCCTCGGTCATGCCGACCACGCTCATCTCCGGCACGGCATAGATGCCGAAGGGGAACACTTCGAAGCGTTGCGCGGTGGGTGCGTCGAACGCATGGCAGGCCGCGGCCCGGCCCTGCTCCATGGACGTGGAGGCGAGCGAGGGAAAGCCGATGACATCGCCGGCGGCATAGATGTGCCCGACCGCGGTCTGGTAGCGCTCGTTCACTTCCAGGCGCCCGCGCGAGTCCGCCATCAGGCCCGCATTGGCAAGATCGAGATCACCGGTATTGCCCTGCCGCCCGGCCGCGAACAGCACCATCTCCGAGCGCACCTGCTTGCCGCTGGCGAGGTTGACCTTCACGCCGGTGTCGCCCTCGGTCTCGAGCGTGCGCACGGTCTCGCCGAGGCGCATGACCACGCCGCGATCGCGCAGGTGATGCACGAATTCGTCGACGATTTCCGCATCCAGGAAATCGAGGATCGAGGCGCGGCCGTCGATGAGCGTGACGTCGATGTCGAGGGCATTGAAGATGGAGGCGTACTCCACGCCGATCACACCGGCGCCGACCACCGTCATGGAGCGCGGCAGGCGCTCGATGTCGAGGATCTGATCGCTGTCCACCACCCGCCTGCCATCGAAGTCGATACCGGGCGGCTGCGCCGGTGCGGTCCCGGTGGCGATCAGGATCTTCGCGCCGTGGAAGTGGCGCTGCTCGCCGTCCGGGCCGGTGACCTGCACCTCGTGCGAGCCGGTGAAGCGGGCCGTGCCCACCAGGGAGGTCACGCGGTTGCGGTACAGCTTGTGCTGCAGCACCTCGATCTCGTGGCGGATGGTGATGTCCAGACGCTGGGTGAGATCCGCGGCGCTGATGCGCTCCTTCACGCGGTAGCTGCGGCCGTAGAACCCGCGCTGACGCCAGCCGGTGAGGTACAGCACCGCCTCGCGCAGCGTCTTGCTGGGAATGGTGCCGGTGTGCAGGCAGGCCCCGCCCACCGCGGTGTGCCGTTCGATAACGGCCACGTTGCGACCCAGCTTGGCCGCCTGGATGGCCGCACGCTGGCCGGCCGGGCCGCTGCCCAGCACCAGCAGATCAAACGCTTCCATGTACCCTGCCACTCCTCAACAATTATCCGTTTGCCCGCTGGCGGACCCACCCGTCCCGGCGCCGCGATTGCAGGTAAGGTATTGCCCTGCGCCGGCCGCTAGAATGACCGGGCAGCGGCACCCGCCGGCGCCGCTACAGTAGCACCCACCCGTTCCACGCCGTGACTGTCACGGCCACGCGCGATACCTTCTGACCATGACCGCGATGCCGACGCCACCTACGCCCCCCACGGATATCGGGCGCGCCCGCCGCGAACTTGATGCCCTCGCCGCGACCGCCGGCGGGATCATACTCGGCAAGGAGCACGCGTTCCGGCTGGCCCTGGCCTGCCTGATCGCCCGGGGCCATCTGCTCATCGAAGACCTGCCCGGCGTGGGCAAGACCACCCTGGCGCAGCTGCTGGCGCGCCTGCTGGGCCTGTCGTTCAGCCGCGTGCAGTTCACCAGCGACCTGATGCCCGCCGACATCCTCGGGGTGTCCATCTACCAGCGCGACAGCGCCGCGTTCGAGTTCCACCCGGGCCCGATTTTCGCCCAGGTGCTGCTGGCCGACGAGGTCAACCGGGCAACCCCGCGCACCCAGAGCGCGCTGCTGGAAGCCATGGCCGAGGGCCAGGTCACGGTGGAGGGGCGCTCGCATGCCCTGCCCGAACCGTTCTTCGTGATCGCCACGCAGAACCCCTCGCACCAGATCGGCACCTATCCGCTGCCCGAATCGCAGCTGGACCGCTTCCTCATGCGCATCAGCCTGGGCTACCCGGATGCCGCCGCCGAGCGCGAACTGCTGCTCGGCGAGGATCGCCGTTCCCTCATGGCGCGCCTGCAGCCGTTGATGACCCCGGCACGCCTGCTCGAACTGCAGCAGGCGGTCGCCGGCATCACCGTCGCACCGGCGCTGCTCGACTACCTGCAGGCATTGCTGGCCTTCTCGCGCGAGTGCCCGGACTTTCCCGTCGGCCTGTCGCCGCGGGCCGGGCTGGCCCTGCTGCAGGCGGCGCGGGCCTGGGCGCTCATCGACGGCCGCGACCATGTCATCCCGGAGGACATCCAGGCCGTGCTGCCCGGCGTGGTCGGCCACCGCCTGCAGGGCGATGCGGAGACCGCCGGCGACGATGCGCTTGCCCGGCGTCTCATCCGGGGCGTCGCCGTCCCCTGAGCCCTTGAACGCCGCCGACACCCTGTCCGCGGCGCTGCCGCGCCTGGATACCCGGCGCGTGTACGTATTCCCGTCGCGACAGGGCTTCATGCTCATGTTCGCCATCGCGCTGATGCTGCTCGGCGCCATCAACTACGACATCGGCCTGGGTTACATCATGAGCTTCGCGTTGACCGGGCTGGGGCTGGTGTGCCTGCTGCACACCTGGCGCAATCTGCTGCACCTGGGCTGCCTGGGGCTGCGTGGCGAGCCGGTGTTCGCCGGCGGCGTGGCCAGCCTGCGCCTCACCCTGGACAACCGCGGCCAGCCGGCCCGCCGCGCACTCGACTTCGCGCACGCGCCGGGGCGCATGGGGCTGTTCCGCCGCGCCGGTCTCGAGGCGGTGAGCTGCGACATTCCCGCCGACAGCCTGCACAGCGTCATCCTGCACTGCCCGGCGCCGCGGCGTGGCCGCCTGGCGGTCGGGCGGATCCTCGTGGAAACCTGCTTCCCGCTGGGCCTGGTCAGGGCCTGGGCCTGGCTGGCGCCACGCGATGACATCATCGTCTACCCGCGCCCACGCGGGCGCCTGCCAATGCCGCGGGCCGAGGGCGGCAATCGCAGCGCGGGCGCCGGCCAGCGCGAGGGCGACGAGGACTTCGTCGGCTTCCGCGCCTATCGCGGCGGGGACCTGCCCCGCCACATCGACTGGAAAGTGCTTGCCCGCAGCGACAACCTGGTGGTGCGCCGCTTTGTCACCGGCGAGGCCGCCGCCCTGGCGCTGGGCTGGGAGGCCGCCGCTCCGGCCGGCGCTGTCGAGGCCCGGCTGGAGCAGCTTGCCCGCTGGGTGGTTGATGCCGACGAGCGGGGCCTGCCCTGGTCACTGAGCCTGCCCGGCCAGCACATCCCGACCGGCAGCGGCGAGGCGCATCTGCAGCGCTGCCTCACCGCGCTGGCCCTGTTCGGGGAGGCGGACACGTGAGCGGCGGCCGCGATCGCAGCCTGCCCTGGTTGCTTGGGGCACTGGCGCTGGTGGTCAGCCCGCACGCCCTGCGCCAGGCCCCCTGGGTCAGTGCCATCTTCGTGCTGTTCTGGTGCTGGCGCACGCTGGCATGGCGCAGCGGCTGGCCGTTGCCCGGGCGCCACCACCCGGCCCTGATGCTGGCCAAGAACCTGTTCGCAGTGGGCATGTTCGTTGCGGTAGTGGTGAACTTCGGCGGCCGCCTGGGCCGCGACGCGGGGATCGCACTGCTGGTCATCCTGACCGGACTGAAGCTGCTGGAACTGCAGCGGGATCGCGATACCTACATCGTGACCTTCCTCGGCTACTTCCTGGTGGTGACCAATTTCCTCTACACACAGACCATCCCCATGGCATTGCTGATGTTCGCCGTGGTGGTGGTGCTCACCACCGGCCTGCTCACGCTCAATGATCGCGGCGCGGGCATGAGCGCCACGGAACGCCTGCGCCTGGTGCTGCGCATGCTGGCGCAGACCGTACCGGTATTGCTGCTGCTGTTCTTCCTGTTTCCGCGACTGCCGGGGCCGCTGTGGGGCCTGCCGCAGACCGGCGCCGACGCGGTGAGCGGTTTGTCCGATGAACTCTCGCTGGGCAACATCAGCGAGCTGAGCCTGTCCGACGAACTCGCCTTCCGGGTGGATTTCGGCGGCGAGCCGCCCCCGCCCCGGGAGCTGTACTGGCGCGGCCCGGTGCTCTGGAATGATGACGGGCGCAGCTGGACGGTCGGCAGCGCGATCAGCCAGCCGCCGCCGCGCGTGGCCGGCAGCAGCCTGCGCGAGTACACGGTCACGCTGGAAGCGCACGAGAAACGCTGGCTGTTCGGCCTGGATCTCGTAGCCGCGGCGCCACCCGGCAGTCGGCTCACCGCCGACTTCCGCCTGCTCTCGGACAAGCGGGTGCGACGCCGGATCCGTTATTCACTCGGGTCGATCACCGACTACCGCGTGCTGGACATCTCCGCCGAGGAGCGCAGCCGCGCCCTGCAGCTGCCGCCCGGCGCGCATCCGCGCGCACGGGCCCTGGCCGCCCGCTGGGCGGCCGAGGGGCTGGACGCACGCGCACTGGCCGAGCGCGCACTGGCGATGTTCCGGGAGCAGGCGTTCTTCTACACGCTGCGCCCGCCCATGCCCGTGGGGGATCCGGTCGACGAGTTCCTGTTCCAGGCCCGGCGCGGCTTCTGCGAGCACTTCGCCGCGGCCTTCACCGTGCTGATGCGCGCGGCCGGGGTGCCGGCGCGGCTGGTCACCGGCTACCAGGGCGGGCAGTACAATCCCGTGGGCGGCTTTGTGGACGTGCGCCAGCGCGATGCCCACGCCTGGGCCGAGATCTGGATTGCCGGCGAGGGCTGGGTGCGCGCCGATCCCACCGCCGTGGTGGCCCCGCAGCGCATCGACCGTGGCATCGACACCGCCCTGCCGCGCAGCAGCGGCGTGCTGTCGCTCGCCTTCCGGGACAACCCGTTCGCCGAGGCCATGCTGCGTCGCCTGCGCAACCTCTGGGGGGCGGCGGGCAACGCCTGGAACCAGTGGGTGCTGGGTTATTCCACCGACCGCCAGCAGCGCCTGCTGGAACGCCTGGGGCTGGAGCGGGTGGACTGGCTGCGGCTGGGTTTCATCCTCACCGTGCTGGTCACCATCGTGTTCACGGCCCTGGCCATCTTCCTCGCCCGCAGCGCGGCAATTCCGCGCCGGGATCCGGCGCGCCGGGCCTGGGATCGCTTCTGCGCGCGCATGGCGCGCCTGGGAGTGGAACGCAATAACCATGAAGGACCAGTGGATTTTGGCGCCCGGGCGGCTAAAGTAAGGGCCGACCTGGCCACGGCCATCCTGCAAATCACGGATTTGTACGTGCGCGCTCGCTACGCACAGGATGCGCAGGCCGCCGCGGAACTGGCCAGGCAGGTGCGGGCGTTTCCGAACGGGGGCCGGCGCGGCGGAGCGGAATCTAAGGACCGGACATGGAAGAAATAGAAAAGGCATCCGCGGAATCGGTGACCTACCTGCGGCGACTGCAGAACCCGGAGCTGATGGGCGGCGTGCAGTTGTTCAGCGGCGTCAGCATCGATGGCATCACGCAGCTTCTGGAACAGTGCCCCATCCTGCAACTGCATGCCGGCGAGCGACTCATTGCCGCCGGTGCGGCGAACGACTCGGTATTTCTCATTCTCAGCGGCCGCCTGCGGGTGCACCTGCATGCCGAGGACGGCCAGCCGGTGGCGGTCCTCGGCCCGGGGGAGAGCGTCGGCGAGATCTCCGTCATCGACCACCAGCCGACCTCGGCCAGCGTGATTGCCGACAACGAGTGCAAGGTCCTGTCGATCAACGAGAAACTGCTGTGGTCGCTGGTGCGCAATTCACACGATGTCGCCTGCAACCTGCTGGAAATCCTCGCCCAACGCCTGCGCCACGGCAACTCGGTGATTCATCGCATCCACGACCTGCTGCGCGAGTACGAGTACGACGCCACCATCGACCCGCTCACCGGCCTGTTCAATCGCCGCTGGCTGGACAACATGCTGCGCCGGCTCATGCAGCGCGCCCAGGCGAGCGGCCAGGATCTCGCGCTGGTGATGATCGACATCGACTACTTCAAGCAGTACAACGACGGCCACGGCCACCTGGCCGGTGATCGCGCCCTGCACACGGTCGCGCGGACGATCATCGAGAAGCTGCGCCCGGAGGATACCGTGGCGCGCTACGGCGGCGAGGAGATGCTGGCGCTGCTGCCCAACACCAACCTCGAGGGCGCGCGGGTGATTGCCGAGCGCCTGCGCGAGTCCGTCGCCGGCCTGGCAATCGAGGGCGCGGACGGCGCACCCCTGCCGGCGCTGACCATCTCCGCCGGCATCGCGGAAATGAAGCCCGGCTACACGCCCTCGCGTTTCATCGCCGCTGCCGACGAGGCCCTGTACCGCGCCAACAACGGCCGCCGCGACCGCATCGCCGACTGATCCCCCGCCCGCCGCAGCATCGACATACG
>CAYGQN010000092.1:0-11881 GCA_964351795.1 uncultured Gammaproteobacteria bacterium | reverse complement strand
CTCGGCCATCATCACCGCGGCGGCCATCATCAACGCCCTGCGCCTGGTGGACAAGCGCATCGAGGATTGCCGGCTTGTCAGCTCGGGCGCCGGCGCGGCCGCCATTGCCTGCCTCAAGCTCCTGGAGCAACTCGGGCTGCCAGCGCACAACATGATTGTGACGGACCGGGACGGCGTGGTTTACCGGGGCCGCAAGTTCAGCATGGACCCGCACAAGAAGCATTTCGCCGCCCAGACCGACGCCAGGACACTGGCCGCCGCGGTGAAGGGGGCGGATATCTTCCTGGGCCTGTCGGTGGGCGGCACGCTCACCCCCGACATGGTGGCGACCATGGCCGACAGCCCCATTATCCTGGCCCTGGCCAACCCGGTGCCGGAGATCATGCCCGAGCAGGCGAAGGCGGTGCGCGAAGACTGCATCATCGCCACCGGGCGCTCGGACTACCCGAACCAGGTCAACAATGTGCTTTGCTTCCCCTACATCTTCCGTGGTGCGCTGGATGTGGGCGCCACCACCATCAACGACGAGATGAAGGTGGCCTGCGTACGCGCGATTGCCGACCTGGCGATCGAACAGGCGTCCGATGCGGTGGCCGCGGCCTACGGCGGCACGGAACTGAGTTTCGGGCCGGAGTACATCATTCCCAAGCCCTTCGACCCGCGGCTCATCACGGCGGTGGCCCCGGCAGTGGCCCAGGCCGCCATGGACAGCGGTGTGGCCACCCGGCCCATCACCGACATGGCCGCCTACCATCAGCAACTCACCCGCTTCGTGTTCAAGTCGGTGATGCTGATGAAGCCGGTGTTCGACCGGGCCCGCGAGCAGCCACGTCGCCTGGTCTACGCCGAGGGCGAAGAGGAACGCGTGTTGCGGGCGGCGCAGGCCGTGGTCGATGATCACCTGGCGCGGCCCGTGCTTATCGGCCGGCCGCGCGTCATCGAAACACGCCTGAAGAAGCTCGGCCTGCGGATCCGCCCCGACCAGGACTTCGAAATCATCAACCCGGAGGCGGACCGGCGCTTTCGCGAGTTCTGGCAGGCCTACCACGAGCTCATGCAGCGGCGCGGCGTATCACCGGAGGATGCCCGCGTGGCAGTGCGGACCCAGACCACCGTCATCGCCGCCCTGATGGTCCATCGCGGCATGGCCGATGCGCTCATCTGCGGCACCACCGGCCACTATCACGATCACCTGCAGCACGTGATGGACATCATCGGCCTGGCCGAGGGTGTGCACTGCCCGGCGGCCATGCATGCGCTGGTCCTGAAAAAAGGCACCTTCTTCATCTGTGACACCCACGTCAACGCGGACCCGGATGCGACCCAGCTGGCCGGAATCACCATCGCGGCGGCCAGCCAGGTGTCACGTTTCGGCCTTACCCCCCGCGCGGCCCTGCTGTCACACTCGAATTTCGGCAGCCGGGATCATCCCTCGGCGCGCAAGATGCGCGAGGCGGTCGAGCGGATCCACCGGCTGGCACCGGCGCTGGAGGTGGATGGCGAGATGCATGCCAACGCGGCACTCATCGAGAATATCCGCAATGCCCTGGTCAGCGACTCGCCGCTGCACGGGGAGGCCAACCTGCTGGTCATGCCGACCCTGGACGCCGCCAACATTGCCATGAACCTGCTGCATGTCCTGGGTGAGGGCGTGTCGGTGGGGCCAATCCTGCTCGGTGCGCGCATGCCGGCGCACATCATGTCGAATTCCGCCACCGTGCGCCGCATCATCAACATGAGCGCGATGGCCGTGGTGGATGCGCAGATGTCGCAGCCGGCCGAAGCCGGGGCTGCGGGGCAATGATGCGGCGGCTGCGCCGCTCAGCCGTTCTGTGAACGCAGGGCCAGCAGGAACTGATCCACCAGCGTGCCGACGTAGTCGTTCAGGCGGCTGAGGTAGATGGGCTGCTCTATGCCGGAGCGGCCCTCCTGCCAGACGGTGGCCGAGGTGAAGGCGCCTTCGGCGTTCGCCAGGGCCAGGCGCTGCTTCAGCTTCAGGGACACGTTGTAGGGGAAGTAGTTCAGGAAGTCATTGGTGTGGCGATTGATGTGCACCGCGACTTCCAGCATTGCCGCCTCGGGCCGGGTGCGCGCCTGCTCCAGGGTCACCACGGCGATGCCGCTGCCGGCCAGGCGGCTTTCGACTATCTCGATGATCTTCTGCTCGCTGAAGCCGTAGCGGGCGAGGTCCGGGTGGACGCCGTCCACGGCGATGGCCACGGCCTTGACGCCACGCAGCGTATCGGCGGAGAACTCCATCGCCTGCGCACCGAAGGCGGCCAGGGCCAGCACCAGGGTCAGCGCGAGCTGCGCGAAGCGGTGTTTGTGGCGGGTGTTTTTCATGTTGGTGTCTCCGGCGACCGATCGCGGCACAGGGACTGTGTCGCGTGCATCCTTGGACAAGTCTACACCCGTTGCGTTCCCGCCGGGGCGGGCGGTTCGGGGCGCAGCAACAGCACCAGCGCCGTTGCGGCGAGCGCCAGGAACCATAGCAGTGACCACTCCGGGATCGACAGGCCGAGGAACCGCCATACGACCTCGGCGCATTCGCCCGTCCCGGACAGCAGGGTCACGATGAGATCACGCATCGGGTAGACCTCGAGCATGAAATCCAGCCCGGGCCCGCATTCCGGGACCTGGTCCGCCGGCAGGTGCTGCAGCCAGATCTGGCGGCCGGCGATACCGGCCCCGAAAGCCGCGAACAGCAGCGCCAGGGAGGCGTAGACACGGGTGCCGAGGCGCCCGGCTCCGTGCAGCAGGCCGAGCAGGGATACTGCCAGCACGGCATAGAAGGCCACGCGCTGCACCATGCACAGCGGGCAGGGCTCCAGGCCGCGCTGGTATTGGAGGAACAGGCCAAAGCCGGTGAGTGCAGCGCAACACAGCGCCATGCCGGCGAACAACCATCGTCGATTCATCATGCAGCCATCCGGTGTTTCCAGAACCCCCTATGATGCCATGCCAGTGTTTCAGTAGTGGCTGCGCAGCCACGCCGGGATCCGGTGCTCGAGCCAGTAGCGCGCCCGCCAGGGCCAGCGTCCCTCCACAAAGCCCACGTGGCCACCGCCGGCGGCCAGCTCCAGTTCCACCGCCGGGCCGAGCTCCGCGGCAGTGGGAATGGCCGCGGCGTCCATGAACGGATCGTCGCTGGCATGCACGATGAGGGTAGGGGTGGTGATGCCGGACAGGTACTGGCGGCAGCTCGAGCGGCCATAGTAGTCATCCACTCCTTTGAAACCATGCAGGGGCGCGGTCACAACGTCGTCGAAGCTGAAGAAGTCCCTGGCCGCGAGGGCCGCTTCCAGGTCGACCAGACCATGCAGGCGCTCGGCCTTGGCCCGGATCTTCGCGTGCAGACGGGTGACCAGGTGGCGCTGGTACAGTCGCGAGAAGCCGGTGGCCAGGGTCCGGGCGGCAATGTCGAGCCGGAACGGCACCGACACGGCGACGGCGGCATCCGGCAGCGTGCCGGCCCGCGTGCCCAGGTATTTCAGCAAGGCGTTGCCGCCGAGGGAATAGCCGACCGCCAGCAAGGGGCGATCCGGGGCCTGCCGGCGCAGGTGGGTAAGCACCTCGGCCAGGTCGTTCGTATCGCCCGAGTGGTAATTGCGGGCGTAGCGGTTGAGGCGCCCGCCGCAACCGCGGAAGTGCAGCACGCAGGCGGCCAGTCCGTCGGCGGCCAGCGCGGCGGCCAGCCCGGCCGCGTACGGTGAATGGCAGCTGCCTTCCAGGCCATGGAGGATCAGCGCCGTCCCGCGGGTCGCTGCGCCGTGCCAGGCGAGTTCGACGCGGTCGCCGTCGCCCAGTTCGAATGCTTCGCGCCTGAAGATTGTTGCTGGCTTGCGCCGCAGCAGGGCGGCCCACAGCGTCTGGCCGTGGCAGCCGCGCAGCCACCAGGGTGGCTGGTAGTCGGCGTCCCTGACGACGGCCTGCCCGCCTGCCACGACAGTGCTCAGTTACCGCGGCGGCACAGGGGACCGGCTTGCCGGCCTGCATGACCGCGGGCGCAAGGGCGGCAGCGCGCCGGACCGGTAGCGGACGCTGGTGCGGCCTTGCGCTCGTGCGGCCAGCCGCGGCGTCATTCGTTCAGGAATGCTCAGAACTCGACCGGGTAGGGCAGCTCGCCCAGGGCCAGCCGGACATCGGGTGCGTCCGCCAGCGCGAGCGTGGCGCCGGCGCGTTCGACGTCGAGGATGAGCAGCACGGCATGGCTGTCATCGCCGGTGGCCAGTGTTGCGACCACCTCGCCGACCGCGCTGGCGTCGGCGCTGTCGATCACGCGGCTGCCACGCGGGCAGTGCGCTGCACCGCTTGCCCGGCCTGTGAACAGCCGCTGCTTGACCTTGCCGCGGTACTTCACGCGCGCCACGATCTCCTGGCCTGGGTAACAGCCCTTGCTGAAGCTGATCCCGCCGAGGGCGTCGAGATTGAGGTTCTGGGCCAGATACTGCTCGCTGAGGGCTTCATCGACGATGAGAACGCCCTGTTCGATATCCATTTGCAGCCACTGCGTGGCGAGGTCCGTCGATGCCTCGGCCCCGGGCGCGGCCAGCGCGCGCTCTTCGTCCAGCAGCAGCCAGCGCGGCTGGCGGCCGGGCACCTGCGCACCGATGACGGCATCTGCATCCAGGCAGCCCCCAACGCGGGTCGCGTCGGGCAGCATGCCAGCGGGATCGCCGATCAGCCCGACCACGCTGCCAGGCGCAGCGACACCGAGGCTGACCTTGTCGCGAAACACGTAGCGTTTCAGCTCGGTGGCCATCCGCTCGGCCAGGGCCGCGTCGGCGAACAGGGCGAAGCCATCGCCGGTCGGGCGCATCCAGAAATCGGCGATGACCCGGCCCTTCACGTTCAGCCAGGCACTGAGCGTGACAGCGGGTTCGGTCTCGATCTTGCTGCTCAGCTGGTTGTTGAGGAACTTCGCTGCATCGCTGCCGGTGACCTTCAGGCAACCGAAGGCCGGCAGTATCGCCATCGTCGTGTTGTTCGGGCTCATGTGGGTGGCGCCAGGTTGGGGGACAGCTTGTGGCAGACCGTGCGCATGACCGGGTCATCCGCCTCGCAGCGGCCTGTGAGCAGGTCATACAGCTCCGGGTCCTGCATCTCGAGCAGCCGGGCGAGTGCGGCCTGCTCGGCAGCCGAGCTGAACAGGCTGTCCCAGTCGGCCACCGTGGACTCCAGCAGCACTTCCAGCTCGCGGGTTCCGCGGCGACACAACCAGCGTCTTCTGCCTGAGACGGACATGCCCGTGTGCCTGCCTGCGCTCAGATCGAGCGCTGGACCATCATCTTCTTGATCTCACCAATGGCCTTGGCCGGGTTCAGGCCCTTGGGGCAGGTCTTGGTGCAGTTCATGATGGTGTGGCAGCGGTACAGGCGGAATGGATCCTCCAGCGCATCAAGTCGCTCGCCGGTGGCCTCGTCGCGGCTGTCCACCAGCCAGCGATAGGCCTGCAGCAGGATGGCCGGGCCGAGGTAGCGGTCGGAATTCCACCAGTAGCTCGGGCAGCTGGTTGAGCAGCAGGCGCAGAGGATGCACTCGTACAGGCCGTCGAGTTGCTCGCGCTCTTCCTTGGACTGCAGTCGTTCGCGGTCCGGTGGCGGCGGGGTATCGGATTGCAGCCAGGGCTTGATCGAGGTGTACTGGGCATAGAAGTGCTTGAGGTCGGGTACCAGGTCCTTGATAACCGGCATGTGCGGCAAGGGGTAGATCTTCACGTCGCCCGTGCACTCGTCAATGGGCTTGGTGCAGGCAAGAGTATTGGTGCCGTCGATGTTCATCGCGCAGGAACCACAGATGCCCTCGCGGCAGGAGCGGCGGAAGGTCAGCGTGGTATCGACCTTGTCCTTGATGTGGATGATCGCATCCAGAACCATCGGACCGCAGTCGTCGAGGTTGATGTGGTAGGTGTCCACGCGCGGGTTCTCGCCGCTGTCAGGGTCCCAGCGGTAGATTCGGAAGGTCTTGCTCCGGGTGGCGCCTGTGGCGGCGTCGAAGCTGCGACCTTCACCGATTTTCGAGTTTGCGGGCAGGGTGAATTGCGCCATGGGATTGCCTCGTTGTCAGTAGACGCGTGCCTTGGGGGGCACGACTTCGACTTCATCGGTCAGGGTGAACATGTGGACGGGGCGGTAGTCAAAGCACACCGCGCCGCTGCCATCGACCCATGACAGGGTGTGTTTCTGCCAGTTCTCGTCGTCGCGATCCGGGTAGTCCTCGCGGGCATGGGCGCCACGGCTCTCGGGGCGGTTCTGCGCCGAGCGGATGGTGGCAATGGCCGAGCCGAGGAGGTTTTCCAGCTCCAGGGTTTCCACGAGATCGGTATTCCACACCATGGACCGGTCGCTTACCGCGACGTCGCCGAAGCTCTCCCAGACCTCCTGCATCTTGCTCACACCCTCGTCCAGGCTTTCGCCGGTGCGGAACACGGCAGCAAAGTTCTGCATTGTGCGCTGCATGTTCGATCGGATGACGGCCGTCGGGGTGCCGCCGCTGGCATGGCGCAGCCGGTCCAGGTGCGACAGGGCCGGCTCCAGCGCATCGGCGGGCAGTGGCTTGTGCGGCTCGCCGGGCTTCATGTTGGCCGCACACCAGCGCGCGGCGGCACGGCCGAATACGATGAGGTCGAGCAGACTGTTCGAGCCTAGGCGATTGGCACCGTGGACCGATACACAGGCTGCTTCACCGATAGCCATCAGGCCCGGAACGACGCTCTCAGGATCCCCGTCGCGCAGGGTCACGACCTGGCCGAGATAATTGGTCGGGATGCCGCCCATGTTGTAGTGCACTGTCGGCAGCACGGGGATGGGTTCCCGGGTGACGTCGACACCGGCGAAGATACGCGCCGATTCGGCGATGCCGGGCAGGCGCTCGTTGATCACCGATGCGCCCAGGTGCTCCAGGTGCAGGTGGATGTGGTCTGCGTCCTTGCCAACGCCCCGACCCTCGCGGATTTCGATGGTCATCGAGCGGCTGACCACGTCACGCGAGGCGAGATCCTTGGCATTGGGGGCATAGCGTTCCATGAAGCGCTCGCCGCCGGCATTGGTGAGATAACCGCCTTCACCACGCACGCCCTCGGTGATCAGGCAGCCGGCGCCGTAGATCCCCGTGGGATGGAACTGCACGAATTCCATGTCCTGCAAGGGCAGGCCCGCGCGCAGCACCATGCCATTGCCATCGCCGGTGCAGGTATGGGCCGAGGTGCAGGAGAAGTAGGCCCGGCCGTAACCGCCGGTGGCAAGCACCACCTGGTGGGCACGGAACACGTGCAGCGTGCCATCGTCGAGGTTCCAGGCCATCACGCCCCGGCACACGCCTTCGCTGTCCATGATGAGGTCGGTGGCGAAGTATTCGATGAAGAACTCGGCATCGTGCTTGAGCGACTGCTGGTACAGCGTATGCAGGATCGCATGGCCGGTGCGGTCGGCGGCGGCGCAGGTGCGCTGCGCGGTGCCTTCACCGAAGTTGGTGGTCATGCCGCCGAAGGGTCGCTGGTAGATGCGGCCGTCATCGGTGCGCGAGAACGGCACCCCGTAATGCTCCAGTTCGATCACCGAGGGAATGGCCTCGCGGCACATGTACTCGATGGCATCCTGGTCGCCCAGCCAGTCCGACCCCTTGATGGTGTCGTACATGTGCCAGCGCCAGTCGTCCTGGCCCATGTTCCCGAGTGCGGCGCTCATGCCGCCCTGGGCGGCCACGGTGTGACTGCGTGTCGGGAACACCTTGGTGATGCAGGCGGTGGTCAGGCCCGTGGCCGCCATGCCGAAGGTCGCCCGCAGGCCGGCGCCACCGGCGCCCACCACGACGACGTCGTACTTGTGCTCTTGCACCTTGTAGCTGTCAGTCATGTGTCAGTTCGTTCCCAGGAAAATGCGAAGAATCGACATGCCCGCCAGCAGCGCCAGCAGGAAGATGCCGAGGCGCAGTGCAACGAGCGCCGCGATCTTGATCGGTTCGCAGTGGACGTAATCCTCGATGACCACCTGCAGCCCGAGCAGGGCATGCCAGAACACGGCCAGCACGAAGGCCATCGTCAGGGTGGCGTTCAGCGGCGAGGCCAGCCATGCGGAGGCCTCGGCGTAGGGCGCGCCGGCAAGGCCGAGCACGGCCACGATGAACCACAGCGACAGTGGGATCAGCGCCACGGCCGTCACGCGCTGCAGCCACCAGTGTTCGGTGCCCGACTTGGCCGAACCCAGGCCCCGCACCAGCCCCAGGGGTGTGCGCAGTTTCATGCCGCACCTCCGAACAGGGCCGGGCCCATGAGCCAGGCAATGATGGTCAACACCACGCTGGCCACGATGACCATCCAGCCGCTGCGGGCCGCGTCCTCCAGCTCATAACCCATGCCGGCATCCCAGAACAGGTGCCGGATACCGTTCGCCAGGTGATAGAACATCGCCCATGTCCAGCCGAACAGCACCAGCTGCAGCGGCAGCGAGCCGAGCACGGCCAGGGCCGCGGCGTAGGCCTGCGGACCGGCGGCGAGAGCGTACAGCCAGTACACCACCACCAGCGTGCCGGCGGCGAGAAACACGCCGGTCGCGCGATGCGTAATGGACAACACGGAGGTGATCTGCGGCCGGTACACCTGCAGATGCGGGGACAATGGACGTTGGGTCATGTGGATGGATTCCCGTCTGGTCAGAACGTTTGCCGGTGTCGACAGGGCGCCGGCTCAGAAGTCTATGCAGCGCCCCTTGCGCTCCCAGTCACCGTAGCGGGTGGGTTCGAGCCCTTTGGGGCCGCCGTACTCGCGTGGCGGCGCATGTTCGGCCGGGGCCGGCGCCGGTGCTGCCTCCTCCGGTTTCCAGGTGCCGACATCGATATCGTCTTCGTTGCGGTTTTCTTGCATGTGCGTTCATCCTCGCGGCAACATGGCTCGACTGGCCGAGTGCGGCTGCGGGTCGCCGCGACACCCGGCAAGGGGCGCGGTGGCTGGCAGAGGCCGGAATTGGCCGGATCGGGGTCCGGAATCCACTCGGAGCAGCGCGCTGTGAATAGCTGCTGCATAACTGCGTGGCGCTGCCTAAGCGCCGGTTACTACTGGAAAATTCAAGCACGACAGTATCGGTTTTAAGCGTCCTGTTTGCAAGTCCGCGAGGGCGCCTGGAGAACCCCTGCGCATGGATGCGTTGCCGCCGCTGAGACTCGCCTACCGGCCCCCGCCCGGTCTGCACCTGGCGATAATCGTGATGCACCTGCTGAGCGGCCTGGCTGTGATTGCGGCCCAGCCCGGGCCCACCGTGCTCGCGGTGGCAGCGCTCGCACTGCCCTTGCATGCCATTCACACCCGTCGCCGATTGCTGTTGCCGGGTGCTGCCGCGGTGCGCCTGCTGCTGGTGCGGGACGCGACAAGCCTGACGCTCGTGACCGCCGATGGTTCCCGACACACCGGGCAGGTGACTGCCGCCAGCACGGTTCTGCCGTGGCTCGTGGTGCTGTGCATGCGCCTTGAACGCGGCGGCCGGCGGACGCTGGTGGTCACCGCCGCGGCGGTCGGGGAACCGGGCTTCCGGCGTTTGCGGGTGCGTCTGTTGTTGTAGCCCGCGATGCGGCGTGGCGCGCGGTGCGCGTGGGCGGGGATGCTGCGGGGCTGCCCCATCGGTCAATGCCTGGCGGGGCAGGGCGGGTCATCCGGCGTGGGATCCGCGTGCGGGTGCCCCGTCCGGCATGACGGCGCGGCGTGACGTGCCGAGGGCGGGCGATGGCCGGCGTGGCAGTACCGGTCATGCAACCGCAGCCGGGGCGGGTCCGCGACCCGGCTACCGCGGCGCCGTGTTCCCGGGTGGGTCATGCCGCGGCGGGCCGCGCCAGCGCTCGCGCCAGGCGATGAACAGCCGTTGCAATGGTGTCAGCTCCGCGCGCTGCAGCAGCATCTGCGCGCCGCTGCGTCGGTTCAGCTGCTGGGTGCGAAGCTGCAGGCGCAGGGCGATGCGCGGCGCGAGCAGGTCGCGGTGCGCCGGGCGGGGCCAGCCGGCCAGCAGCCTTGCCAGTGCATCGTCGGTGTCCGCCAGGAAGCTGTCGAAAGCCGGGTTGGACGGCTCGGCCGCTGCGGCCCGTGCCGACTGCAACAGCGCGGTTGGCAGTCGCTGGTAACCGGCATCGAGATCCTGGCGCAGGTCGCGGAGGATGCGCCAGCGCCCGTTCAGGGCGCCGGCCTGTTGCATGGTGTCCTGGCCGGCCGGATCGTTGACTCCGAGCAGGAGCGCCCAGCAGCGCCAGAGGCTGCCATCCATCGCCAGGCAGCGCGCGTGCAGGTCATCGAGATCCGCCGGTGGCTCGCCATCCACCTCGGCCTCGACGGCGCTGACGCACGCCCGCAGCAGCGCCACGGCCGGTGCGGCTGACATCGTCCCGGGAAGTGCCTGGAACAGCGGATGGCGGCTCTGGCCGCTGGCAAGGCGCTCCAGCTCTTCGTGCAGCCACGCCAGTCGGACGCGGGCAATGCCGCGATCCGAGCATCGCGGTGGCGTGCCGGCGATGAGCTCGTGTATGCCGAGCAGGGCGTGGGCGGCCCTGGCCCGGGCGGGCGGCTCGTAGAGCAGCGTGTAGTAGCGTTCGCTGCCCGGTTGCGGCGCTGGTGTTGCTTCGGCCTGCGGCGTTGGCGCCGTCATGCCGCCAGTGCAGCCAGCAATTCGTCGGGCCGGGACAGCATGAAGTCGGCCGACCAGGCCGCGATGTCCTCCTGTGCGGGCAGGTAGCCCCACAGCGCCACGGCCACCGGCATCCCGGCGGCACGCGCCGCCTCGACATCGCCGCGAGCATCCCCCAGGTACAGGCAGCGTGCCGGCGGCAGGCCCAGTCGCTCGGCGGCAAGCAGCAGCGTGTCGGGCGCGGGCTTGGCGCGCAGCAGGGTATCTCCGCACACCAGGCAGGCCGGGGTGAGCGCGAGCGCCGCCAGCAGTGGCGCGGCCAGGGCGGTGTGCTTGTTGGTGACCACGCCCCAGGGTATGGCGCGCTCGTGCAGCGCCGTCAGCAGGGCCGGAAAGCCCGGATAAACCGCCGAGTGCTGCGCCAGGCAGGCGCGGTAGGAAGCCAGGAAACGCTCGCGGTCGCAGGCTGCGGCCGCCGCATCGGCCGCCGCCGGCAGTGCGGCCGCCAGCAGCGCGGCCGTTCCCCGGGCAACCACCGGTCGCACCTCGGCCAGCGGCAGCGCCGCCAGGCCCCGTTCGGCGCGCAGGCCGTTCAGCGCGTGCGCGATGTCGGGCGCCGTGTCCACCAGGGTGCCGTCGAGGTCCAGCAGAACAGCGGCAATGCCTTTCAAACCGCGTGCTCGGCCCTGACCAGGTAATTCACCGCCGTGGAGCGCGTGATCGAAGCACGCCTCCGCAGCGGATCGTAAGCCAGGCCGGCGATCTCGCTGAGCTGCAGGCCCGCGCCGCGCAGCCATGCGGCCAGCTCGGCCGGACGGATGAACCTGGCGTAGTCGTGGGTGCCGCGAGGCAGCAGGCCGGCCACGTACTCGGCGCCGATGATGGCGGTGGCGAAAGCCATCGGCGTGCGATTGAGCGTGGACAGGAACAGGCTGCCGCCAGGTGCCAGCAGCCCGGCCATTTCGCGCAGGAGCATCTCGGGCGCTTCGACATGCTCGATCAGTTCCAGGCAGGTGATGACCGGGAAGGGCTGGGGCGCGGACGCGGCAAAGTCCTCGATGCTGCCGGCCACGTAGGTGATCCCCAGTCCGGCAAGTCGGGCATGCTCGCGGGCGACCTCGATCAGCGGAGCCGAGGCGTCCACTCCCGTCACCATGGCGCCCTCGCGGGCCAGCGACTCGCACAGGAGGCCGCCGCCGCAGCCCACGTCCAGAGCGCGGCGGCCCTGCAGGGGCACTTGTCCGGCAATCCAGGCCGTTCGGGCGGGGTTGAGATCATGC
>CAYGQN010000091.1:0-11900 GCA_964351795.1 uncultured Gammaproteobacteria bacterium | reverse complement strand
GTGTTCCAGCTGACCCCGCGGCTGGAGGATCCCGAGTTCGCCGCCGCCCTGGGCAATCGCCTGCTGATGCAGGCCCGCGATCAGTTGCAATTCGCGCGCCTGGCCCTGAACCCGCCGGAACTGGGGCCGGTCGATGTGCGCATCGAAGTGAACCGGGACGTTACCAATATCAGTTTTGTCGCGGCCAGCCCGCAGGTCCGCGAAGCGCTCGAAGATGCCATTCCCAGGCTGCGCGAGCAGTTCTCGAGCATGGGCCTGTCGCTGGGGCAAGCCGACGTGCAATCGGGTGAGCAGGGGGCACAGGGCCACGCCGGTCACAATGCGCCGGCCGAGCCCGTGCCGGACCAGGCGACAATGCCGCTGGATGCCCTGGTTGCCGAGCCCGAGCCCGCGAGCACCGACGGCCCCTGGCGCGTGGTCGGCCTGGTCGACGCCTACGCCTGAGCGCCGTTCCTCCGACCGTTGACGGCGGGCCCGGACGTGACCGGGTCCGCCGTTTCCCTTCCTCACCCCGCCGCAACGTCATTGTCCTGACGCCATCGGGCCCGGATGGCCCTGCTGGCCCGCACGCCACGCCCGGATCGTCAAGGTTCCGGCGCCTGCCTCGGGAAGCTCTATGTAAGCCCATGATTGCAAAGGCGCAAGCCGGATGGCACGCCGATTGCAAACCTCCCCGTGTCAATTCTCAACCAGAGCACGGAGCGAGGTCATGGCCGACAACGACGACGCGGAACAGCCAGGCGGCGGTTCGAAGAAGAAACTGATCATCATCATCAGCCTGGTGCTGGTGCTGCTCATCGGCGGTGGTGCGGCCGCGGCGCTGATGCTGCGCGGTGGCGATGACACCGAGCAGGCCGGGGAGGACGCGGAGGCCGAGGCAGTCGAGAAGCCGGCCGAACGGCATTACTTCTCGCTGGCGCCGGCCTTCGTCGTGAACTTCTCCGACCCCGGCTCGCGTGCCCGTTACCTGAAGGTGGAACTTGACGCGGTGACCCTGGACGAGGGCTACCTGGCGTTGATCAGCAAGCATATGCCGGCGATTCGCAACAGCGTGGTGCTGCTGCTCAGCCAGCAGACCTACGAGGGCCTCATCGAGCACGAGGGCAAGGAGGCACTGCGTGCCACCGTGCTGGAGAACATTCGCGGGGTGCTGGAGGAGAACGCGGGCGAGGCCATGGTCGAAGATGTGTACTTCACCAGTTTCGTGATGCAGTAGGGACGATGAGCGCCTCCGACATACTGTCACAGGATGAGATCGATGCCCTGCTGTCGGGCGTCGACTCCGGCGACGTCGAAACCGATTCCGCCGACGACAAGCCCGCTGGCGGAACGCTGTCCTACGACTTTGCCAGCCAGGATCGCATCGTCCGTGGCCGCATGCCGACGCTGGAGATGATCAACGAACGATTCGCCCGCAATTTCCGCATCAGCCTGTTCAACTTCCTGCGCCGTTCGCCGGTCATCTCGGTCGAGGGCGTGCAGATGAAGAAGTTCGGTGAGTACGTGCATACCCTGCTCGTGCCATCGAACCTGAACATGGTGAAGGTGCGTCCCTTGCGTGGCACCGGGTTGATCGTGTTCAACCCGAAATTCGTCTTCGCCCTGGTCGACAGCTACTTCGGCGGTGCGGGGCGCTTCCACACCAAGATCGAAGGGCGCGATTTCACGGCCACGGAAATGCGTGTGGTGCACAACGTGCTGGAGCTGGTGTTCAAGGATCTCAACGAGGCTTGGGGGCCGGTGCATCCGGTCACCTACGAGTACGCCGGCTCGGAGGTCAACCCCCAGTTCGCCAATATCGTCACGCCCAGTGAGGTGGTGGTGGTGTGCTCGTTCCACGTTGAACTGGAAGGCGGTGGCGGGGAGATCCACATCACCCTGCCTTACGCCACGCTGGAGCCCATTCGCGATGTACTGGATGCGGGCATCCAGAGCGACGTGACCGAACGGGACGAGCGCTGGATCCGCTCTCTGCGACACGAGATGCGCACCGCGCGGGTGGATGTCGGTGCCCGCCTGTGCACGACGGAGCTGCGCCTGCGCGATGTGCTGGAGTTCCAGGTCGGCGACATCATCCCGGTGGAAATTCCGCCGGCCGTTCTCGGCGAGGTGGACGGTGTGCCGGTCTTCAAGGCCCGCTACGGGGCATCGCGAGGCAACCGCGCGTTGCAGGTGCTGGAAATGTTGACTGTGGGCGCGGAAGACTCCGTTGCCGACAACCACTCGGGAGTTTCCTGACATGAGTGAAGAGGAAGTGATGGATACCCCTGCCGATGCCGGCGCGGCGGACGACTGGGCCGCCGCTCTGGCGGAGCAGGCCGATGTCGAGCAGGGCGGTGGGGAGGCGCAGCCCGCGGCCCTGGATGACCTGCGGGACGAGGCCAGGGGAGCAGGTGACGAGGAACGCAACCTGGAGGCGATCCTGGACATCCCGGTAACGCTGTCGGTGGAAATCGGCAGCACGCGGATCGCGATTCGCAACCTGCTCCAGCTCAACCAGGGCTCCGTGGTGGAACTGGATCGCATGGCCGGCGAACCCCTGGACGTGCTGGTCAACGGCACCCTGGTGGCCCATGGCGAGGTCGTGGTGGTCAACGAGAAGTTCGGCATTCGCCTGACGGACGTGATCAGCACCCAGGAACGCGTCAAGAAGCTGCGTTGAGGCAGGCCGCATTGATTCGAATCACAGCCATTGTTCCCGCCATTGCGGTGCTGGCACAGCCAGGGCCGGCGTTTGCCGCCGCGGCAGAGCCGCTCAGCACCGGGCGTATCGTGGAGGTGTTCGCCGGCCTGGCGGTGGTGGTTGCGCTGGTGTTCGGCCTGGCACTGCTGCTGCGGCGCATGAACGTGATTCGCCCGGCCGGTAACGGGCGCCTGCGCATCCTGGAGTCCATGGCGCTCGGCACGCGCGAAAAACTGGTGCTGGTGGAGGTCAACGGCGAACAACTGCTGCTGGGCCTGTCGGCCGGGCGCATCCAGGCACTGCACGTTGCCACAGCCCCGGGCCATACACCAGCTCCGGATTACGACAGCGTGCAGCGTCGCGCGAGCGCCGCGCTCGGGCTGGCCGGGAAGCAGGGCTGATGCGCACCCTGCGGATGGTCGCCGTCGCCGGGCTGGCGCTGTCGGGCCCGGGTCTCGCAATGGCCGCGCCGGCCTTCGACGCCCTCAGCGTGACCACCAATGCCGACGGTACGCAGACCTGGTCGGTGACCCTGCAGATCCTGTTCTTCATGACAGCGCTGTCGCTGCTGCCGGCCATTGTGCTCGGCATGACGGCCTTCACGCGCATCGTCATCGTGCTGGCCATCCTGCGCCAGGCGCTGGGTACAGCGCAGACCCCCTCCAGCCAGGTGCTGATCGGCCTGGCACTGTTCATGACCTTCTTCGTGATGACCCCGGTCATCGACCCGATCATGAGCGAGGCGGTAACGCCCTACATGAACGATCAGATCGAGGCGGGTGAAGCGCTGGCAAAGGCCAAGGTGCCATTCCGCGAGTTCATGCTTGCCCAGACGCGGCAGGCGGACCTGCGGCTGTTCAGTGACATTGCCGGCATCGACGGCTACGCCGACCGCGACGCCGTCCCCTTCCATGTGCTGGTGCCCTCGTTCGTGACCAGCGAGCTGAAGACGGCCTTCCAGATCGGCTTTCTGATCTTCATCCCCTTTCTCATCATCGACCTGGTAGTGGCCAGCGTGCTCATGTCGATGGGCATGATGATGCTGTCGCCGCTGATCATCTCGCTGCCGTTCAAGATCATGCTGTTCGTGCTGGTGGACGGCTGGGGCCTGATCGTGGGCACCCTGGTGTCGAGCTTCCAGGTGTAGGCCGATGACCCCGGAACTGGTTCTGGAAATCGCCCAACGCGCCCTGGAACTGACCCTGGTGCTCATGGGAATCCTGCTGCTGCCGGCGCTGGCGGTGGGTCTGCTGGTGAGCATGTTCCAGGCCGCCACCCAGATCAACGAGATGACCCTGAGCTTCATCCCGAAGCTGCTGGTGACGGTGCTGGCAATTGTCATCGCCGGGCCGATGATGGTGCGGCTGCTGACCGACTACACCACCACCCTGTTCCGGGATATTCCCGGCTTTCTGGGCTGACATGGCGGATCGCGCTGCCATGTCCCGGCCACCGGCGCCGGCCCCCTGCCTGCGGCCGCGGTCATGATGGCCTTTACCGAGGCGCAGTTGCTGGAGTGGCTCGGCGGCTGGCTGTGGCCCGGGGTGCGCATCAGCGGCTTCATCATGACCGCACCGGTGATCGGGACCCGCTCGGTGCCGGCCCGCGCCAAGGTCATCCTGCTGCTGGCGCTGGTCATGGTCATCGTCCCCGTCCTGCCTCCGGTGCCGGACTATCCGCTGTTCGGCGGTGTCGGCGTGCTGACAACCATCCAGCAGTTCATCGTCGGCGCGGCGCTCGGCCTGACCGTACGGCTGGTGTTCACGGTACTGGAACTGGCCGGCCAGGTGATTGCCATGCAGATGGGCCTTGGCTTTGCCGCCATGGTGGACCCGCAGAACGGCAACCAGGTGCCGGTGGTCAGCCAGTTCTACATCGTGGTGGCCACGCTGCTGTTCCTGAGCTTCAACGGCCACCTGGCGCTGGTGCAGATCCTGGTGGAGAGCTTCGAGGTTCTGCCGGTCAGCACCCGGGGCCTTGCGCCGGCCGGCATCGACATCGCCCTGGACTGGATGGGCTGGCTGATTGCCCAGGCCATCCTGGTGTCGTTGCCGGCGGTGACCGCGCTGCTGCTGGTGAACTTCGCTTTCGGCATCATGACGCGGGCCGCGCCGCAGCTGAACATCTTCGCGGTGGGCTTCCCGGTGATGATCATGGGCGGTATGGGCATCGCCCTGCTCACCATGGCGACCCTGGTGGAGCAGGTTCAGGGCCTGTTCGAGCGCGCGCTCGGCAGCGCGCTGGCGGTGCTGGGGGCGGGCTGAGCCATGGCGGAGGAGAACGACGCCCAGGAGAAGTCCTTCGAACCCACGGCCAAACGCCGATCCGACGCCCGTTCGAAAGGCCAGATCCCGCGTTCGCGCGAACTGGGCACGACCACGCTGCTGATGTTCTCCATCGGCGCCGTCATCGCCACCACGCCGTTCATCATGGGCTGTATCGAGGGGATCTTCCGCGGCGCACTGGCCCCGGCGGACCAGGCGCTGCTGTTCGAGCCCGTGCTGCTGCCGGGGTTTTTCATGGAGTTGGTGTTCCAGGGTCTGATCGCGGTTGCGCCGGTGCTGGCCGTCAGCGCGGTGGCCGCCGTCCTCGGCACGCTGGCGGTGGGTGGCTGGGGCTTCAGTGTCGAGGCTTTCGGCTTCCAGCTGGATCGCATCGACCCCGTGAAGGGCCTGGGCCGCGTGTTCAGCGCCCGCGGCCTGCTGGAGCTGGTCAAGGCGCTGGTGAAGTTCACGCTGGTGCTGGGTGTGGCCTGCCTGGTGATGTGGATGGAGGCCCCCGACATCCTGGCGCTGGGGCGTTCGTCCGTGAACAGCGCGCTGGCGAGCTGTGCGGTACTCATCGCCAAGGGCGCGATGATCTGTGCCTCGGTCACCATCCTGATAGCGCTTGTGGATGCGCCGTTCCAGGTCTGGGACAACACCCGCAAGCTGCGCATGAGCCGCGAGCAGATCAAGGAAGAGAACAAGGACACCGAGGGCCGGCCGGAGGTGAAGGCGCGGATCCGGGGTATCCAGCAGGAAATGGCGCGCCAGCGGATGATGCAGGAAGTGCCGAACGCGGACGTCATCATCACCAACCCCACGCACTTCGCCGTTGCACTGCAGTACCGCGCCGGGACCATGGCCGCACCAATCGTGCTGGCACGCGGTGCGGACAACGTCGCTGCCCGCATCCGCGAGGTCGGAACGGCGAGCAAGGTGCTCATCGTGTCCTCGCCCCTGCTGGCCCGGGCGCTGTACTTCACCACCCGGCCGGGCGATCCCATTCCCGTGGAGTTGTACCAGGCCGTTGCCCAGATCCTTGCCTGGGTGTTCGGCCTCAAGGCCGGCCAGCGGGCGCCATCGGAGCTGCCCCGGCAACTGCCGATTCCGGAGGAATTCATGTTTGACGAGCGTGGCCGTCGTGCCGCCGATGACGGGGAGAGCAGTTCATGAATACGCAGCTTGTCATGCAGGGCCTGCGCGGCTGGCAGCGACTGAGCATCGGTGCGCCGCTGCTGTTGCTGATGATTCTGGCCATGATGATCCTGCCGCTGCCGCCGATGCTGCTGGACATGCTGTTCACCTTCAACATCGCGCTGGCGCTGGTGGTGATGCTGGCGGTGATTCACAGCAAGCGGCCACTGGATTTCGCGGTGTTTCCCACGGTACTGCTGGTCGCCACCCTGCTGCGGCTGAGCCTGAACATCGCCTCGACCCGGGTGGTGCTGCTCAACGGGAACGGGGGCACCGGCGCGGCCGGCAAGGTGATCGAGGCCTTCGGCGATTTCGTGGTTGGCGGCAACTACACCGTCGGTTTCGTGGTGTTCGCCATCCTGGTGCTCATCAACTTTGTCGTGGTGACCAAGGGCGGCGGCCGTATCTCCGAGGTCAGCGCGCGCTTCACCCTCGATGCCATGCCCGGCAAGCAGATGGCGATTGATGCCGACCTGAACACCGGCGTCATCACCCAGCAGGAGGCCAAGCTGCGTCGCGCCGAGATTGCCCAGGAAGCGGATTTCTACGGCGCCATGGACGGTGCCAGCAAGTTCGTCCGCGGGGATGCCATCGCCGGCCTGCTGATCATGGTGATCAACATCCTCGGTGGCCTGGCGATCGGTACGCTGCAGTACGGCATGGATGTCAGCGAAGCGGCGCGGGTGTTCACGCTGCTGACCATCGGCGACGGTCTGGTGGCGCAGATTCCCTCCCTGCTGCTGGCTACCGCGGCGGCCATCATGGTCACCCGGGTGTCCACGGAGCAGGACATGGGCGAGCAGATCGTCCTGCAGCTGTTCGAGAATCCGCGCACGCTGGCGGTGACCGCCGGCGTGATCGGCCTGATGGGGATCATCCCCGGCATGCCGAACCTGGCCTTTCTGCTGCTTGCCGGAACGGCCGGTGGCGGCGCCTGGCTGATCCACCAGCGCAACCGCGAGCGAGCGGCAGTCGAGCAGTCGAGCGATGAACCACCGCCACCGCCGGTGGAGGCGCGCGACCTGTCCTGGGACGATGTGATGCCGGTGGACGCGGTGGGCCTGGAGGTCGGCTACCGCCTGATCCCGCTGGTGGACCGCAGCCAGGGCGGGCAGCTGTTGTCGCGCCTGAAGGGCGTGCGCAAGAAGTTGTCACAGGAGCTCGGTTTCCTGGTGCCGGCCGTGCACATCCGGGACAACCTCGACCTGCCCCCGGGCGGCTATCGCATCACCCTGCTGGGCGTGTCCGTGGGGCGTGGTGAGATCCATCCCGACCGTGAACTGGCGATCAACCCCGGCCAGGTCTTCGGTCAGCTGGAAGGCACCACCGTGACCGACCCGGTGTTCGGCCTGGAGTCGACCTGGGTGGACCTTGCCCAGCGCAGCAACGCCCAGACCCTGGGCTACACCGTGGTGGATGCCAGCACGGTGGTCGCCACCCACCTCAGCCAGATCCTCCAGGACCACGCCCATGAACTGCTCGGGCACGACGAGGTGCAGCACCTGCTGGAGCGCCTGGCCATCACCAACCCGAAAGTCGTCGAGGACCTGGTGCCGAAGATGCTGCCGCTTGGCACCGTGGTCACGGTGCTTCAGAACCTGCTGCGCGATCGCGTACCCATCCGTGACATCAGGACGATCCTCGAAGTCCTGGCGGCCAATGCCGGCAGGAGTCAAGACGCTGGCGTTCTGACCAGCGCGGCCCGGGTTGCGCTCGGCCGGATGATTGTCCAGCAGATCAACGGGATGGAGAACGAATTGCCGGTCATCACGCTGGATTACGGGCTGGAACAGTTATTGCAAAAGGCTTTGCAGGGCAACGCTGAAGGCGACGCGATGCTGGAGCCGGGGCTGGCAAACCGGATGCTCAGCTCGCTGAAGGAAGCGCATCAGCGTCAGGAAGCGAACGGCCAGCCCGGGGTGTTGCTGGTGTCCGACGGCTTGCGCGATTACATGTCGCGCTTCGTCCGGCACGCGGCACGGGGCATGAGTGTCCTGGCTTTCAGCGAGCTGCCCGAGGACGTGAATATCCGCATTGTCGCCTCGATCGGGCAGGCGGACCAGGCGGCCTGAAGGGTCGGATAAACAGTCAACAGGAAGCAGGCGGACAAACAGCATGAAAGTGAAACGCTACTTCGCCCAGGACATGCGCACCGCGCTTGCCATGGTGCGCGAGGCCCAGGGTCCGGACGTTGTCATCCTGTCCAACCGCAGTGTCGATGGCGGCGTCGAGTTGATCACCAGTGATGAGCCCATGGCCGACACCGACACCGCGGCGGCAGGAAAGGCGCGCGGCGGCAATGCCGCCGGTGCCGGCAACGGCAAACGCTTTCCGCCCGGCGGGGCCGACAGTGAAACCCTGTGGACACGCGAACCCATCATCGAGCAGATGCATGCCGAACTGCAGTCGCTGCGCCGGCTCGTGGAAACGCAGATGGCCGGACTGGCCTGGGGGGAGCGGGCACGTCGGGATCCGCTGCGTGCCGACATGCACCGGCGCCTGGTCGGCATTGGTCTGACACCGGTCATCGCCGAGGAAATCGTGGCGGCACTGCCCGGGCAGCTGGAACCACGGGCGGCCTGGCGGCATACCCTGGCGCTGTTGAGCCAGGCCATCCCGGTTGCCGGGCGCGGCATCATGGATGGCGGTGTGTTCGCGCTGGTCGGCCCGACCGGGGTCGGCAAGTCCACCATGATCGCCAAGCTCGCGGCGCGCTTCGCGCTGGAAAACGGTCCGGATTCCCTGGCGCTCATCACCACCGACGACAAGCGCCTCGGCGCCCACGAGCAGCTGCGCAGCTTCGGCCGCATTCTCGGGGTGCCGGTGTGGACGGCCACCGGTCGCGAGGAGTTCGAGCGCGCGCTGGATGCCGGGGGCGCACGTCGCCTGCTGCTGGTGGACACCCCCGGCGGCGTCGACAGCGAGGACGTGGCGGCCCTGCGGGACCTGCTGTCCGCGGGCGTGCCGCAACTGCGAACCGTGCTGGTCATCGACGCCCTTGCCCAGGCGCGCGTCGTCCAGAACACCGTCGAAGCCCTGGCGGTACTGAACCCGTCCGGATGCTGCATCAGCAAGCTCGATGAGGCGGGCAGCCTGGGCCCGGCCCTGTCGGCCATCATCGGTACCGGCCTGCCCGTGCACTTCCTGTCCACGGGCCAGCGTATCCCCGAGGACCTGGAACCGGCCGTCCGGCATCGCCTGGTGGCGCGTGCCGTGGCATTGCACAAGGGCCAGGTGCTGGACTGCGATGAAGCCCTGGTCAGAAGCGCTTTCGAGGACAACAGCCATGCCAGTCTCTGATATCAGACAACACCCGCGAGCCAGAAGCAGGGCGCGCGTCGTCGCCGTGACCAGCGGCAAGGGGGGAGTGGGCAAGACCACCACCGCCATCAACCTCGCCATTGCCTCGGCTGATCGCGACCAGCGGGTGCTCGTGCTGGACGCCGACATGGGCCTGGCGAACGTGGACGTGATGCTCGGCCTGCGCCCGCAGTGGAATCTCTCGCACGTGTTCGAAGGGCGCTGCGATCTCCGCGAGGCCATCGTGCACGGCCCGCGCGGCATCGGCATCATTCCCGGGGCTTCCGGCATCCTGGAAATGGCACAACTGGGTGCCACCGAGCGTGCCGGGCTCATCCATGCCTTCGGTGATCTGGCCGGCGACTACGACCTGCTCATCGTCGATACTCCGGCCGGCATCGGCGGCCCGGTCATCGATTTCTGTACAGCCAGCCAGGAGATCCTCGTGGTGGTCTGCGACGAGCCGGCCTCGTTGGCCGATGCCTACGCTGTCATCAAGGTGCTGTGCCAGCACACCGGCCGCAACCGTTTCCGTGTCCTGGTCAACAAGGCACGCTCGGCCAGTACCGGTCGCGCGCTGTTCGACCGCCTGGTCGAAGTGGCCGACGGTTATATCCACGCCCGCCTGGAACTGGCGGGTATCATCCCCGAGGACCCCGCCGTGCTGAAAGCCATCCGTGCGCGCAAGGCCGTGAGCACCGCCAGCCCGGCGGCGCCGGCATCCATCGAGTTCAAGAAGATCGCCGAACGGGCCGATAACTGGCCAGTACCCCGGCATGCTAGCGGGGGCATCGAGTTTTTCGTTGAACAGCTCGTTCACCCGGTGGCAGTAGAGGGGGTGCGGGCATGAGCGACCTGGCGGCATACGTGGAAACAGCAAGAGTCCTGAAACAACCCGAGGCCGCGCGTGATGACGGTACCGCGCTGGTCGTCCAGCACGCGGCCCTGGTCAAGCGGATCGCCTATCACCTGATGAGCCGGCTGCCGCCCAGCGTGCAGGTCGACGATCTCATCCAGGCCGGCATGATCGGCCTGTTGGAGGCGGCCAGGAATTACGACAAGTCGCAGGGTGCGAGCTTCGAGACCTACGCCGGGATCCGCATCCGAGGCTCGATGCTGGACGAGATTCGCAAGGGTGACTGGGCTCCCCGGTCCCTGCATCGGAAAGTACGCGACATCGCCCGCGTCGTGCAGGAAATCGAGGCCCGGGAAGGCCGCGATGCCCGCGACGCGGAGGTGGCCGACGCGCTCGAGATGAGCCTTGACGAATACTACCGTGTGCTCCAGGACGCCAACGGCTACCGCGTGTTCAGCTTCGAGGATCTGCCGAGCGGCGAGGAGGGATTGAGCGAGAGCCTGACCGGTTCGCCGCGCGGGCCGGGCGAGGACGTCGAGCGCGCCCATTTCAAGGAAGCGCTGGCCGAGGCCATCTCCGGCCTGCCCGAGCGCGAGCGCCTGGTGATGTCCCTGTACTACAACGAAGAGCTGAACCTGCGCGAGACCGGGGAAGTGCTGGGCGTGAGCGAATCACGCGTGTGTCAGATCCATGCCCAGGCCCTCATCCGGCTGCGGGCGCGGATGTCGGACTGGCTGGAAGACTGAGCAACGCGGGCCCGGCTGGCCAGGCCTGTTCAACGCGAAACGCACCAATAGCGGAGAGTTTCTGTGGACAAGAACATGAAGATCCTCATTGTCGACGACTTCTCGACCATGCGACGGATCGTGAAGAACCTCCTGCGCGAGCTGGGGTTCACCAACACGCAGGAAGCCGACGATGGCCAGACGGCCTTGCCCATGCTGCGCTCGGGCAAGTTCGATTTCCTGGTGACGGACTGGAACATGCCCGGGATGCAGGGTATCGACCTGCTCAAGGAGGTCCGCAAGGACCCGGGTCTTGCCGACCTGCCGGTGCTGATGGTGACGGCCGAGTCCAAGCGGGAGCAGATAGTGGAGGCGGCCCAGGCGGGCGTGAACGGCTACATCGTCAAGCCGTTCACGGCGGCCACACTGAAAGAGAAAATCGAGAAAATCTTCGAGCGCGTTGCAGCGACGACCTGAGCGCGACACTCGAAACCAGCGGACAGGGGCGGGACGGATGAACAAAACGGACAAGGTGGACCTCGCACGCCGGCTCCTGCGGGAGCTGGAGTCGGGGAACGATGCAGGCGCGAATGACCTGCTCGGGGAGTTGAACGCGCAGTACGAATCGTCCCTGTTCCATGAAATCGGCAAGCTTACCCGCGAGCTGCATGACGCACTGGCGCGCGTGCAGGTGGATTCGCGCCTGGCCGGCCTGGCCGAGAACGAGATGCCCGATGCACGCCATCGGCTTGACTACGTCATCACCAAGACCGAGGAGGCCGCGCACAAGACCCTGACAGCCGTCGAGGAGCTGATGCCGCTGTCGACCGACATCTCCCGGCGGGTGAAGCGCTGCCAGTCCGCCTGCATCTGCTGCG